>JAFTXF010000098.1 GCA_017461685.1 Lachnospiraceae bacterium | reverse complement strand
GAACGTAAGCCCTTACCTAAGTCTTCAAGACCTGCACCAACCGGAAGACCATCTTCAGAAAATGCAGACTGTGTACGACCGTAAACGATCTGTAAGAATAACTCTCTCATAGCTGTATTGATAGCGTCACATACAAGGTCTGTATTTAATGCTTCCATAACAGTTCTGCCAGGTAAAATCTCAGCTGCCATAGCTGCAGAGTGAGTCATACCGGAACAACCGATAGTCTCTACTAATGCTTCCTGAATAATACCTTCCTTCACATTCAGAGTAAGCTTACAAGCACCCTGCTGAGGAGCACACCAGCCAACACCGTGTGTCAAACCTGAAATATCTGTAACATCTTTAACTTTAACCCATTTAGCTTCTTCTGGGATAGGAGCACAGCCGTGAGAAACGCCCTGTGCTACTGGACACATTTCTTCTACTTCTTTAGAATAAATCATGTGAATTCTCCTTTCAATATGTAGATTATCTTAAGCCACAAAAGGATTGTTAGCTTTTTGACATAATCACTTACCCTATTTTCGCACATTGTGACAAAAAAATCAAGCACAATATGCATATATTTCTCCACAAAACAATCTCATGATATATATTTCTACGCTGCCCGGTAAGAAATATATATCACGAGATTATTACATTCAAATCACAACATCTTGCAGTTATGACAAAATCATGCGGTCATTGGCAAATTCGGTACCGCTTGCTTCCTGGAACTTCGCCATCAGATCTGAAACCTGTAAGTGCTTTTTCTCCTCTCCGGAAACATCATATATAACACGTCCATCCTGCATCATAATGAGACGGTTGCCCATACGGATAGCATCCTTCATATTGTGGGTAACCATAAGCGCAGTCAGATGGTCTTCTTCGATAATCTTTTCTGTCAAATCAAGTACTGTCTTGGCGGTCTTTGGATCAAGGGCTGCTGTGTGCTCGTCTAACAGTAAAAGCTTCGGTTTCATCAGGGTGGCCATTAACAGTGTAAGAGCCTGTCTCTGACCGCCGGACAACAAACCAACCTTGGTAGACAATCGCTCCTCCAGACCTAAACCGAGAACCTTCAATTCCTCCCGGTAAATCTCGCGTTCCTTGTTGGTAATGCCCCATTTAAGGCCACGAGGCTTGCCGCGTCTGTATGCAAGTGCCAGGTTCTCATCAATCTGCATACCGGCAGCTGTTCCCATCATAGGATCCTGAAATACTCTGCCTAAGAACTGTGCTCTCTTGTGCTCCGGCCAGGTAGATACATCTACTCCGTCAATGGTAATGGTTCCTTTATCTATAGGATACACCCCTGCAATCATATTCAGCGTGGTAGATTTTCCGGCACCGTTACCACCGATAATGGTAACAAAATCGCCTTCTTTTAAGTTTAAATTTACACCGTTTAATGCTTTTTTCTCATTGATGGTACCGGCATTAAAGGTTTTGAATACGTCTTTAATTTCAAGCATGGTCGGTACCTCCATTCGGGGAATAAGCTTTCTTGGTACGATATTTGCGAAGTGCAACCGGGGTTGCCAGTGCCAATGCAACTATAATAGCGCTTAACAGCTTCATATCATTAGGATCAAGTCCTAACCAAAGAACAACCGCTCTGATTACGAAATAGGTGCAGCAGCCTACTACTGCGCTTGCCAGCTTCATGTAGAAGGACTTAAACTTACTGAATAATACTTCTCCGATAACAATAGAGGCAAGACCGATTACGATTGCACCGGTACCCATATTGATATCGGCATACTTCTGACTCTGACAAACCAAAGCACCTGCAAAAGCGACTAAAGCATTTGCAATCATTAAGGCAATGAGCTTTGTTTTCTTAATATCAACACCGAGGGCACGAATCATATTTTCGTTATTACCGGTAGCACGCAATGCGCTTCCTAACTCTGTACCGAAAAACCAATATAGAATCAGCACCACAATAATTGCCAGTACAATACCGATTCCCCATGCAATATGTGCGTTCCTTAAACCCGTCACTTCTACCAGACCTGAAAAAATCGTCTCGGATTTGAGCAGAGGTACATTGGATTTGCCTCCCATGATTCTAAGGTTGATACTCCACAGGGAGTACTGTGTCAAAATACCTGCCAAAATAGCCGGAATCTCAAATACAGTATGTAACAGTCCTGTTATACAGCCTGCCAAAGAACCTGCTATAATAGATACCAGAATAGCAATGGCAGGATTTACATTAAATTCTACGATAAGCACTGCACATACACAGCCACCCAGTGAAAAAGAACCGTCACAGGTCATATCTGCAATATCCAGTAATCGGAATGTGATATAAACACCAAGTACCATCACGCCCCACAGAACGCCCTGACTAAGGGCGCCCGGTATAGCGGATAATAACGAACTAAAATTCATAAGAACCTCCGTATAGCAATCTCAAAATTAGTCTAAGACAGATAAATCAACACCGATAGCTGCTGCTGTATCTTCGTTTACAGTGAGCTCACACTTTTCAGCCGGTAAGAACTGAATCGGCATTTCTGCAGGCTTTGCACCGTTTACCAGGATATCAACTGCCATTTCACCTGCAAGGTATCCTAACTGATAGTAGTCAAGACCGTAGGTAGCCAGACCGCCTTCATTTACCATGTTTGATTCACCGCAAATAACCGGAAGCTTGATTTCGTTTGCAACCATAGCTACGGTAGCCATACCTGCTGCTAACTTGTTGTCTGTAGGAATCCAACAAGCGTCGATTTTACCTTCCATAGACTGAACAACAGTCTGGATTTCATTAGAGTTGGAGATTGTAAACTTCTCAACGGTTAAATTCTTTGCTTCTGCTGCTGCAGTAAATAATTCCGCCTGTAATACAGAGTTATCTTCGTCTGCACTGTAGAATACACCGATAGTCTTTGCATCCGGAACTAACTGAATAAGTAAATCTAACTGTGCATCGATAGGATTCATGTCGGAAGAACCTGTGACATTTCCGCCTGGTGCGTCGTTAGAATTTACTAAGCCTGCATCCACATAATCGGTAATTGCAGAACCAACAATCGGAATATCGCTTGTAGCACCTGCTACTGCCTGTGCTGCAGGGGTTGCGATTGTATAAATCAAGTCTTTTTTGTCGTTTACAAATTTCTCTGCTACGGTAACACAAGTAGTCTGGTCGCCGGAAGCATTCTGCTGGTCAACCTCGTACTTAATGCCGGAATCTTTTAATGCTGCAATAAAACCTTCGTTTGCAGCATCTAATGCAGCGTGCTGTGTGAGCTGAAGTACACCGATCTGGTATGTATCGTCTTTTGCTGCTCCGCATCCTGCCAAAAGTGACATGGCCATAACGCCTGTTAAAATAAGTGCTAACAATTTCTTTTTCATAAAAGTATCCTCTTTTCGATTATTTAGCACATTAAACTGTAACGCGCTAAAGCGACAGTGAAATGTACAATCACTATTATAATACAAAATTAAAATAAGTCAATCCTTTTTACCAAAATGCTGACATCCTTTTGACCTCCTTTTGACAAGAAGCACTCACAAATGTACAAAAGCGATACACCGACAAAAAACGGAGTGTGTCCGACACACTCCGAAAATTTTATTGCTTTAATACGATTTCATCTTTGTTTTTAAAGATATGATTTGCCGGAATACATCCGCGGACACAGCTGGTTGGGTATACATTGCTGCTTTTACCGATAACGGTACCCGGATTTAATACAGAATTGCAACCAACCTCCACACAGTCGCCAAGCATAGCACCCATCTTCTTAAGGCCGGTAGCAATCTCGCCTTCTTTTGCTTTTACAACAACCAAAGTTTTGTCACTTTTCACATTGGAGGTAATACTTCCGGCACCCATGTGCGCCTTGTACCCCAACACCGAATCGCCTACATAATTGTAATGAGGCACCTGCACTTTATTAAATAGTACGACATTTTTAAGCTCAGTGGAATTGCCTACAACGGCTCCCTTTCCTACAATGGCATTGCCGCGAATAAAGGCGCAGTGACGAACTTCCGCCTCTTCATCGATGATACAAGGTCCGTTAATATAAGCAGTAGGTGCTACCGTGGCGGATTTTGCAATCCAGATGTTATCACCGGTTTTAATATATTTGTCCGTATCCAGACTTTCACCAAGCTTTATGATAAATTTGGAAATCTCCGGTAATACCTCCCATGGATATTCCTTGCCTGTAAATAAATCAGCGGCAATCGTTTCTTCCAAAGTGTATAAGTTAGAAATACTATATTGTTTCATAATCTTCTCATACAATCCAAGCTTTTATTTCATATATTGGATTGCCCTTCCTTCCTACTGAAATTTCTTGCTGAAATATAATTTCGTTTCATGCTCCCGGCAACCGGTCAGACCTTTGTTCATCTGCCGGATTGATAGCTATGATTTCTTTTTCGTCTGATAAAAAACTTCCGTTGCCTTAAACTTAGCATATACAACCGATTGATTATTCATACTTTTCACATAATTGGTATACTTCGAAACAAAGGTGGAAAGTTTCATCATATACTCATCTGAGGTTATACTGCCGTCGGCCACCCCGGTAAGCCCCTTTTCCCAACTGGCTGTCAAAGCAGGGTCAAGCATACGTTTCATAGAACAATCTACCACGTCATAAATGAGTTCACCTAACTGCGTCGGCGTCAGTATCTGGGTCTTTTTGTTTAAGGCAATATACCCGTTTGTTGTAATCAGCTTCTTTAAAATCTCTGCTCTGGTTGCGCTGGTACCGATGCCGCTGCCCTTTATCTGAGCACGCAGTTCCTCGTCCTCTATCAGCTGGCCCGCATTTTCCATGGCAAGAATAATACTGCCGGAATTGTAGCGCTTTGGAGGCGAGGTTTCACCGGTTTTGATGGCAATATCCTCTAAAGGAAGCTCCATTCCTTTTTTCAGGGAGTTTAAAAGTGCCATGAATTCCGCGTCACATATGTCTTCTTCTGTGTCTGATTGATGATTGTCAGAGGAAATACTGCTTGCATTATTCATTTCTTCTGTAAGCGCTTTGGAATCTGATACATTTGCTTTTGCATTTCCTGTCTCGGAAGTTTTCCTGCTGAAGGAATATTTTGTAACTTTTAAATATCCCTCCTCTACAAGCATTTTAAAATTTGAATAAAAACGTTCCTCGTGGATGCCTGTCACCAGTCCGATTTTCTGGTAGACCGCCGGCGGATAAAAAATAGCCAGAAATCTGCGTACAATTACCTCATATACCTTCTGAGCGGTGGAGTGCAGACTGCCCATGGCATTAAGTCCCTGCCCGGTCGGTATAATAGCATAATGGTCGGTGATTTTTTTGTCATCCACATAGCGGGATTTTACAATCTTTTTGTAGCTTCCGTTTGCCAGAACTTCCTCTGCAAAAGGCTGCCCGTGCACATAGTGCTTCAGGCCGTTTATATTTTTGTAGATTTCCTTGGCAACTGCCGTAGAAAGTACTCTGGCATCGGTTCTCGGATAGGTAACCATCTTCTTTTCATACAACTGCTGCACAATGTTCAATGTCTCATCCGGACTGATTTTAAAAAGCTTGGAGCAATCGTTCTGGAGTTCTGCCAGATTGTAAAGGAGGGGAGGATTTTTCACTTCCTTTTTATTTTCCTTACCCACCAGAATCATCTTGCCCTGAGCTTCGTTTAAAAGGTCATCGCGAAATTTCACCGCTTCAGCTTCTTCCTTAAAGCCCTTTTCATTGTAAAGCTTCGGTGAATTATAATAGCGGCTTTCTTCTGTTACGCGCCATTCCCCGTCTAAATGCTTGTCACCGACTTTAAAATCAGCTACAAGCCTGTAAAAGGAGGTCTTGGTAAAATTACGTATTTCCCGTTCACGGTTCACAATCATGCCCAGTACGCAGGTCATAACACGTCCTACACTGACCACACCTCTGTCAACGCCGAGATATCGTTTGATGGAATCACCGTATTTCAAGGTCAGTACTCTGGAAAAATTGATACCCATCAGATAATCTTCCTTGGCGCGCAGGTAAGCGGCGTCACTTAAAGCATCATATTCGGACAAATCCTTGGCTTCTCTGATACCGCGCAGGATTTCCTCCTCTGTCTGGGAATCTATCCACACACGCTTACGCTCCTTGCCCTTGACACCGGCCATCTGCTCCACAAGGCGGTATATATACTCTCCCTCCCGCCCGGAGTCGGTGCATACGTAAATCGTGTCCACATCCTTACGGTTTAAAATTCCGGATACAATCTTAAACTGGTCCTTTACATTGTCGATGACCTGATACAGAAAATTTTCCGGGATAAACGGTATGGTTTCCAAGCTCCATCGTTTGTATTTGGCATCATAGCTTTCCGGATAACACATAGTAACCAGGTGTCCTACGCACCAGGTAACAATATAGTTCTCCCCCTCCATATAGCCGTTCTTTTGTACCATATTCTCTTTTAAAGCCTTGGCAAATTCCCTGGCTACACTTGGTTTTTCTGCTATAAATACGCTTTTACCCATAAAAATCCTTTTCATCAATTCGGGACTGTTACGTTTTCACATCAACAGTCCCGTTAAATTTAAATCACTTTTTACAGCCCAAACAACCGATGCTCAGACCTTTCTTTCATAGTAACATTATTTCTTGGTAATATAACCCTGAGCGGTTAATAATTCCGCACATAATACAGCACCGCCTGCTGCACCGCGAACAGTATTGTGGGACAAACCGATAAACTTGAAGTCATATACATGGTCTTCACGGATACGGCCTACGCTTACACCCATACCGTTTTCATAGTCAACGTCCAACTTAACCTGAGGTCTGTTATCTTCCTCAAGATACTGAATAAACTGCTTTGGTGCGCTAGGAAGCTCTAATTCCTGCGGAACGCCCTTGAAATTTACGATTCTGTCGATTAACTGCTCTTTAGTCGGTTTCTTGCGGAACTTTACAAAAACTGCTGCAGTATGACCGTTTAATACCGGTACACGAATGCACTGGCAGGTAATGACAGGGCTTGTAGCCGGCTTGATCACGCCGTCTTCGATGGTACCCCAGATTCTTAACGGTTCCTTTTCGGACTTCTCTTCTTCACCGCCGATATAAGGAATGATATTTTCTACCATCTCCGGCCATTCATTAAAGGTCTTGCCTGCGCCGGAAATTGCCTGATATGTAGTAGCAACTACTTCATAAGGCTCAAATTCCTTCCATGCTGTTAAAACAGGTGCATAGGACTGAATAGAACAGTTTGGCTTAACAGCTACAAAGCCTCTCTTTGTGCCAAGTCTCTTTCTCTGGAATTCGATCACATGCATATGCTCCGGATTGATTTCCGGTACGCACATTGGCACGTCAGGTGTCCAGCGATGTGCAGAGTTGTTGGATACAACAGGAATTTCATGCTTAGCATAAGCATCTTCAATGGCTTTGATCTCATCCTTGGACATATTAACCGCACTGAATACAAAGTCAACATTCTTAGCAACTTCGTCAATATCAGCAACATCGAGAACTGTCAATCCTTTAACAGCTTCCGGAATCGGTGTAGTCATTTTCCAACGGCCTTCTACTGCTTCTGCATATGTTCTGCCGGCACTTCTGCCTGATGCAGCTACAGTCACAACTTCAAACCATGGATGGTTCTCTAACAAAGCGATAAAACGCTGTCCAACCATACCTGTAGCACCTAAAATACCAACTTTCAACTTTTCATTTACCATAATAGTATCCTCCTCATTCCTCTTAGGGAAAGTATATTAAAATAGTATATTATACTAGATTAATTTTTGTAATATGTCATTCTTACGATGTATGTAAAAACTGTAAATTTTTCTGTTGCAGACAGCTTATGTAATTCTATATATAATATCAGTCTGCCAGATACGCCTTG
>JAFTXF010000097.1 GCA_017461685.1 Lachnospiraceae bacterium | reverse complement strand
TCTTCTCTTTCGGTCATGTCTTTGATAAAATGCACGTGTTTGCCATATCCTACATCGGTTGCAGTATTTGTTTTACCGCAAAATTCGTGGGAATGCCCGTCAGAAAAATCTGTGCGGAACTTCACTTCGTGAAAATGTGAATTACCCACATAAACTGCCTTGCCGGATACCGTGCAAAAGCGGTGGTTGTGACAATCCCCCTGCTCGTTTACAAAAGCAGTGCTTCCGGTAAGTTCGTGGACATGTTCATCTTCATATTTTTCACAATTACAGTTACGACTGTTCATAGGAGACTCCTTTCAAATCGGTTTACTTTATTGTATGCCGGATTTGAAAAATAGTAATCGCGATTGTAGCATTTATTCGACATTTTTATATGGTGAAAAGTGAAAAATAATGGTATGATAAACATATGCGCAGCATGGGAAGATATGCGATACAGCAAACAGCAGGAGGATCTTGATTCCCAGAGGAATTGCGCATGCACTTAGGGGTAAGTGCAATATTTTTAGGAAAAGAGGAATAGGCATGGAAATGTTAAAGAGGTTAGAGCAGGAAAGCTATGAGGCCGCCTGCGAAATTATGGATATAGCAAAGTTAAAAAAAGGAAATTTATTTGTAGTAGGATGCTCCACCAGTGAGGTGCTTGGAGGAAGGATTGGCACTACCTCCAGCCCGGAGACGGCGCAGGCAGTATTTTGCGGGATTTACCGTGCCGCTCAGGAAAGAGGAATTTATCTGGCGGCCCAGTGCTGCGAGCATTTGAACCGTGCTTTGATTTTGGAAGCAGAAGCGGCCCGTCAGTACGGTTATGAGGAAGTGAACGTGGTTCCCCAACCGAAGGCAGGCGGCTCCTTTGCTACAGCGGCTTATCAGGCATTTTCGGAACCTGCAGCGGTAGAGCATATAAAGGCTCACGCTGGTATCGATATTGGAGATACCTTAATCGGGATGCATTTAAAGGATGTGGCAGTGCCGGTGAGAATCAGCCGAAAGACCATTGGCGAAGCTCATGTAGTCTGCGCACGTACCAGAGCGAAATTTATCGGAGGCAGCCGGGCTGTGTATGAGGAAGGAAAATTATAAAAACAGCAGAGGTTGTAGCGCATAAGTGTGAAGAAAACGGAGGGGGTCGCAGAAGCCGGTCCTTGACGAACGGGAGAGAACGGAGATCTGATGGCCGTGAAGGCCGGAACGCAGAATGAAGAAAATAAAATGAGGCAGGAAGGACATATTATGGAGAATAAAAAATACATCGAATATATTTTGGAACAAACCAAGGCAGTGTTGGCTATTGACAGTCCCAGTGGCTATACTAAGGATGCCGCAGCCTATGTTTGTCAGGCTTACCGGGAGTTGGGGTATGAGCCTCAGGTTACAGTGAAGGGCGGCGTGTTGGTAGAATTGGGTGCACCGGCCGAAGGAGAAGGCTCTGGGACAGCACTGAGAACAGCAGATACCAAAGGGGAGAATCAGGCAGAATTAAATGTTACGACGGAAAAGAACGACACATGGATAGAATCAGCTTCCGCAGGCGATAAGGGTGCCGTTTTGGTGGAGGCACATCTGGATACTTTGGGTGCCATGGTTGCAGAAATAAAATCCAATGGCAGACTGAAGCTCTCTCCTCTGGGTGGTCTGAATCCCAATAATGCAGAAGCGGAAAACTGCCATGTAATTACCAGAAGCGGCAGGAAGTACGAGGGAACCTTTCAGCTTGCCGATGCTTCTGTGCATGTAAATGGTGATTATAGCGATACAAAGCGTAGTTACAAGGATATGGAAGTAGTGTTGGATGAGGACGTGGACGGCAAGGAAGCTGTGCTTGCTTTGGGCATTCTGCCCGGTGATATTGTGGCTTTTGAGCCGAGAACACGCATTACTGAGAGCGGATATATTAAGAGCCGCTTTTTGGATGACAAGCTCAGTGTGGGTATTCTGCTTGGTTTTGCAAAATGGATGAAGGAAGAAAATATCACTCCTTCCCGCAAAATTTATCATCACATCACTGTATACGAAGAGGTGGGACACGGTGCTTGCGGAACCGTTCCTGCAGACGTTACGGAAGTTCTCTGTGTGGACATGGGGTGCGTAGGAGAGGGCCTGAACTGCAGTGAACGTCAGGTATCTATTTGTGCCAAGGATAGCCGTGGACCGTATACCTATGATGTGGTAGGGGCCTTGATTGAGGCTGCAAAGCGAGCAGGGGTGGATTTTGCTGTGGATGTGTATCCGCACTATAGCTCTGATGCAGATATGGCACTTTTGGCAGGGCATGATGTGCGCCACGGACTGATCGGCGCAGGTGTATACGCTTCCCATGGTTACGAGAGAAGCCATGTGGACGGCGTGAAGAATACCTTTGCGCTTTTGAAGGAGTATTTAAAGTAATATTTAAAATAACATTTAAAATATTATGTAAAGCAATACTAAGAAACGTCTATGTTGCGAGGAAAATAGCTCCGTCGAGAGCTCGGATAGCGCGATGGCAAAAGAAAGTTCTTAATTAACATACCATTA
>JAFTXF010000096.1 GCA_017461685.1 Lachnospiraceae bacterium | reverse complement strand
GAAGGAAATCAAGGGCGTGATTACATGTAAGAATCCACGCTGTATTACTTCTATTGAGCAAGAGCTTCCGCATATCTTCCGCCTTACCGATTCTAAGAAGAAGGTTTATCGTTGTATTTATTGCGAAGAAAAGTTTAATGGGAAGTTGAGTTAACATATATTAGAAGAGGGATGTAGCGCAAGGATGTGCTGCCGGTATAAAAAATATAAGCAGAAAACACGCTCATCGCGAATCGTTTTCTGCTTATATTTTTATACCGGCAGCGCATTCCTACGCTACACCGCTTGTATTTTTACTACTCACTTGGCATCACGAAATTTATTCAACTGCTCCCGCATCTCTTCCATGGCTTTCTTAAACCGCTTGGAATTCATGGTCGGATTGTTCTTTAGATGGTGCAGCTTGAACTTGTCGCTTAAATCAAGAGCCTGCAGCCGCTTGTGCTGATTCTCGTAAAATCGGCTGCGCCACTGTCTGTATTCCTCTTTGATTTCCTCTAAGGACTCTAAATTATTCTCTTCTGCCAGCTTATGCAGCTTACTGATTCGTACCTCGAAGCCTGCTGTCAGCTCAGCCTGAATATTTTCACGGATTTCAGTAAGTTCATGATGCAAGGCATCCAGTTTGGCGCCTCGTTCCTCGATGGCGCGCTGTACCTGTGCACCGGCATGCTCCACCATACTACGCAATCGTATCTGCAGCTCTTCCATATCTGCTCTGGCCTCTTCCAGCTTGATTAACACATCTCTTAAATCCATAGCAGCTTTGAAGGACAGCGCAAAGTCCCCGGCCAGCATTATGGTTAAAACCAGGACCACTGCGGTAACAACAGCCTCCGGAAGACTGCGTACAACCCCTTCTATTGGCTCGTGTATTATCCTGGTCATGAAAAGGGTTAAAAAGCCCCATGCAATGGTAGAACTTAAACATATATGCCCTTTCAAGTTAAAGCGCTGTCTGGAATAGTCCCAATATTTAATCTTAAATAACCACTCCATACCGGCACCGGTCACAAACTCCAAAATTGTCGCTCCAATGCAGCCTGCAATATATGTCAAAATTATATTCTCGGAAAAAGACCTGCTGACTATCAATAAAAGCATCGCCCCACTGCCGTATAGGGGCAAAAAAGGGGCCTTCATAAAGCCCCGATTTACCCAGTGGCCGGTCCTTAAGGATACATACGTGGACTCAAAACACCACCCGAAAAAACAATAAATATAAAATAATAATAACCATTCCTTCACCCAATGTGCAAGCATAGAATCCCCTCTGTCTACCGGGGCGAATCAGTAATATATCTACCTATATATACGAATTTTCACCCGTTGCTTTCCTTTTTTGGTAGTATATCCAATTCCGTCATAAATAAACTTGCCAAATCCGCGAACATTGATTACCTCTCCTACTTTACAGGTGCGGCTGTTATTCTCTGTAAGTCTGCCGTCCACAAACACTTTTTTATCCCGAAAAAGTGTGAGGCTCTGACTGCGTGACAAATGATAAATCTGTGCCACCAGTCCGTCCAGGCGCTCACTTGCTACCAGATGTTCCTCCTCTACCGGCGGCTTTTCCTCATATTCACTGAGTTCCTCTGCAATACAACAGGATATATGGGTATGCTTTACCTGAGTCAGCTCCTTACAAATAAATTCTGCAATGGATGCCTGACAGAATAAAAATCCTTGCCTGTCTCCCACCAGAATATCCCCCAGCAAATCTCTGCTGATTCCCAGATTCATCAAGGCTCCGAGAAAGTCTCTATGAGAGAATTCGTCGGAAAACTTCTGCAGCAAAGGCTTCATATGAATCAGTGCTATAGGAAATGGCTCTTCATAGCCTAACTCCTCCGGCTTACCGAAACGTACCATAACTCTCTCTGCATGCTCATGACCGCCAAACATAGTGCATCCGGCATACCGTAATTCCTCCTCCAGTTCTCCGAAAATCGTCTGCTCCATCAGCCCCAGCATTGGAGTAAAGGTAAACATATTCTGCTCATAAGAGCGCCTTGCCAGCTCCTTCAAGCGACTTTTAAATTGTGCAATCTCCTTTTCTGTTGTAACTGCCATATTAACCCGCCTTTTTGAAAATATCATGCTGATAAAGCTTGTCCTGTACAATGGTCTGACTGGAATACAGACTATGATATCCGCTGCATACATAACTAATAGCACATGCAATAGCAAAGAATATAATGTCACTGGTACCGAACATTTCAATGCCCAAAATAATAGAAGCTAACGGTGCATTTACTACACCACAGAATAATGCTATCATGGATACTGCAGCCGCCATACCGCCTGGCAGACCAATAAGTGGCCCAACAACACTACCGAATGCAGCACCGATAAACAGCGTCGGCACAATCTCGCCTCCTTTAAAACCGGAGCCAATGGTAATGGCGGTAAACAACATTTTCAGGATACATGCATACCAAACCACATTTCCTGTAAGACTTTGTTCTATAATATGTGTGCCCGCGCCGTTATAGTCTCTGCTGCCGATTAAGAAAGTGAGCAGCACGATTGCACATCCACCCACAAAAACCCGCATATAGGAATTAGGAAGCCATTTTGCCAGTACGTGCGCAGTCTGATGCATCAAACTGCAAAATACAATACTCAAGACACCGCATAAAATGCCTAAAATAATCACTTTTACCATCGTCTCAGGATTAATTTCATTCTCAAGTGCAACCGTATAGATGGTTTCCTTAGCCCCCATGAGCCTGGAAATATTTTTGGCAACTACAGCAGACAAAATGCACGGAACCAGGGCAGCATACTGAATCATGCCGACAACAACCACTTCCATGCTGAATACTGCTGCCGCAATAGGTGTCCCAAACATAGCAGAAAACACCGCACTCATACCACATAAAACGATAACATGTTTGTCTTCGGAATTTAATTTAAAACATTTTCCCAGAAAAAAACCTAAACTTCCGCCAACCTGAAGGGCAGCCCCTTCCCGTCCTGCCGAACCGCCTGTCAGGTGCGTCAGCACCGTAGACACAAAAATAAGCGGAAGCATCCGTAAAGGAACCCGTTCCTCCGTCTGTGTACTGGTCAATACCAGATTGGTACCGGGATCCTTTTCAAAACCTGCTTTGCGGTAAATAAAAACGATAAACAATCCTGCAAAAGGCAGTAAATACAGCATCCAGGAATATTCCTCTCGCAGTGCTGTTACCTCATCAATGCAATGATGAAAAACCGTACCGATCACGCCGCCTAACGTGCCTAAAATAACCGCAATAACAATCCATCTCAGGAAATATAAATAGTATTTTCCCGTCTTTACTAATTTTTGTTTTTGAAACATATGTACCCTCATAAATTCACGATATCCCCACATCCTGAAAAGTTTAGACATGGGGATATACTATCATTCGTTAAGCAAAGCTTATCACTTCGTTCTTTGGAGCCTTGACCTTCACTACGGAAGCGGCCTTTAATACAGGTCCTTCCCCATGATAGTCTTCCCAATACTTCCTCTCTACTACTGCAGTCACTTCTACCCAGTCCTGCTCTCTAAAAGCAGAAGCCCCGTTGTACTGACAGGCAAAGCCTAAGAAGGCCATATCATCCTCACAGCAGGTCATGGCAAGTCTGCCCGGCACAAAATAATCCTTTGGAAAATGCTCCGGTCTTGACACTGTAGCCACGAATTTGACGGTCTTACCCACATAACGCTCCAGATGGTCCAAAGCGTCCAAAAACCAAATTCCGTACTCCATGTCACCCAGTTGAATCACATCCGCATTTAAATCAAAAGGCAAATCCTCTTCAAAAAGGGAATTCATCTCCCCTTCGGAATCCTCAAATACAATCTCAGCCTGCTGATTTACTGCCTTCACATTGCGCTTAAAATTCGGCAGCTGCTCTTCCAGACCGTCGCAGCGGTTAAAAATAATCAACTCGGATTTTCGCAGCATTTCCGCCAAAAGAGAACGCATATTGGTGTAATACATCTGGAAAGTACTGCCGTCGATGGTAGTAATCTGCTGCTCCACCTTCCAGTGCCAAGGAAGCTTCATCTCTTTGAAATTCCACATACCGTTCCATTCAATAATGATACGGCCCGGCTTATACTTTTTCTCCAGTGCTAAAAGCTTTTCAGGCGTAAAATCCTCCAGCTCTTCGATATATTCACAGACAGTTCGGCTTTTCTTTAGTACCTTGTCCTCGTACTCTACTTCGCCTTCCTCACATACTATCAGCAAGGTGGTCTCTTTGGACTGAAAATATGGCTGTGCAATGGTGTAGCTGATAAATTCACTCTTTCCGCTCTCCAAAAAGCCGTTAATAACATATACTGGTTTCATAATGCTCCTTATTTTCTATTTCTGATTTTCCTTCTACAGCAACCTTTACGCGGTTCATTTTGGGCGTTATATTGCCTTTATATTACTATCTGTTTTTGCCTTTGCTGCTTATTTGGCAAATAACGCTTCCAGCTTTTCTTCCTGAAGGTTGGAGCCGATTACACAGAGCTTGCCTGTCACTGCCGGACTGCCCTGTCTGATATCTGCTTCGCCCGGAACATAGTCAAAATAAATCCATGTACCGTCTGCTGCCGGAACCATGCCTTTAGCACGTAATACCATGCCGTACTCGCTTTCCTCCTCCAGTGCTTCCACAATAGCAGTGATTTCTTCTACGCTATACTGAACCGGAGTCTCCATGCCCCAGCTGGTAAATACTTCGTCTGCGTGGTGATGGCCGTGGTCATGATGACCGCCGCATCCACAGCTGCATTCCTCGCCATGGTGATGATGATGGTGCTCATGGCCTTCCTCATGATCATGGTGATGGTGCCCATGACCGCAGCATTCACGTTCTTCGCCATCGTGGTCATGATGGTGATGGCCATGATGGCCGCAACAGCACTCATGCTCTTCATCATCGTGGTCATGATGGTGATGGCCATGATGGCCGCAACATTCATGCTCTTCCTCGTGGTCATGATGATGACCATGATGGCCGCAACAGCATTCATGCTCTTCCTCGTGGTCATGATGATGATGGCCATGATGGCCGCAACATTCATGCTCTTCCTCGTGGTCATGATGATGGCCATGATGGCCGCAGCACTCATGCTCTTCGTCGTCGTGGTCATGATGGTGATGGCCGCAACAGCATTCGTGCTCTTCATCATCGTGGTCATGATGGTGATGGCCGCAACAGCATTCGTGTTCTTCATCGTGGTCATGATGATGTCTGTGCATCTCTTCTACTTCTTCCAGCATCTCTGCCAGCATGTCATCTTCTGCTTCCATGGTAGCCAGGATGTCCGCACCGGTGATCTGATCCCATGGAGTAGTGATAATCGTTGCATGATCATTATGCTCACGAATCAGCTCTACAACCTTCTCTAACTTCTCCTGAGAAAGCTTGTCCGTTCTGCTGAGCACGATGGTATCTGCATATTCAATCTGATTGATAAAGAATTCGCCGAAGTTCTTAATATACATCTTGCACTTGGTCGCATCTACTACCGCGACCTTGCTGTTTAATACCGCATCCACCTCAGTATCTACATTTAAAACTGCTTTCTCCACATCAGAAAGCTTACCTACGCCGCTTGGCTCAATCATCACACGCTCCGGCTTGTAAGTATCCAGCACTTCCTTTAAAGAAGCACCGAAATCGCCTACCAAAGAGCAGCAGATACATCCGCTGTTCATTTCCTTAATCTCAATACCCGCATCCTGCAAAAAACCGCCGTCAATACCGATTTCACCAAATTCATTCTCAATCAGTACCACCTTGGTATCTGCCAATGCTTCCTGTAAAAGCTTTTTAATCAATGTAGTCTTGCCGGCACCCAAGAAGCCGGACATAATATCTATTTTGGTCATAACAAAAACCTCCATTCTCTATTTAAAATATTTTCTGATAAAGTACGACGGAGAACAGCTCCATGCATGACATGCACTGTTCTAAAAGCAATAATACATTACTAATACATATATTAAAGCTTCTTTCCTCACAAGTCAAGTTTTGGAATTTACAGCAAGTAAACTTTAATAAAATTTTAAAACCCACCATTACAGTGGGTTAAAAACAAAGCAGCCTATAAGCCGGGTTCTGTACATATTACTATGTGATAATCATCTATCTAGACCTGCCGTTACCGGCAGGCTCAAGCGATCTACCTGAAAACAGGCCGGGCCGACCTATCGTTCTCTGCTTGATCTTGCTTCGGATGGGGTTTACACGGCTCTTACCGTTACCGGCAAGACGGTGGTCTCTTACACCACCATTCCACCCTTACCAGTTGCCTGGCGGTTTCTTTTCTGTTGCACTAGCCTGGGAGTCACCTCCACCGGACGTTATCCGGCATCCTGCCCTATGAAGCCCGGACTTTCCTCACCCACAAAAGTGGCCGCGATTATCCGCACTACTTTGTCCATGTGGTATCATAGCATATGGACAGGGCTTTCGTCAAGCAAGAAACTTTCGCAAGAAACTTTCCTATATGAAGGAACTTTCCTGCAACGAAACTTTCTCATAGAGTATTTAACCATAAATCGGCTCAAAATCTTCCGATCCATGGCCGCACAGCGGACATGCAAATTCTGCTGGGAGCTCGCTTCCCTCATATGTATAATTGCAAATTCTGCAGCGCCAGCCCACGATTTTCTTATCCTCAGCCTTTTTCTGTGGTTTTGGCTTCACTTTATTCTGATAATCTGCATAGGTCAACGGCGCATGCTCGTTAATCAACTTTGCATCCTCAACCTCTGCAATAAATAAAGTGTGGCTTCCCAGGTCTTCCTGACTTACTACTTTGCAGCTGATCACTGCACATGTCTGCCAGCCCATATAAGGAATACCGTTAATATCCGTAGGCAAAATTAATTCTGACATCTTGTCCACATTTCTGCCTGACTGAAATCCGAAATATTTGATTGTCTCAAAAGTAACTGTCTCGTCGAGAATGCTGAGTGCAAATACACCGCTTTCCTTCAACAAATCGCAGGTGTAATTGGTATTCAGAACAGAGATGGCCACTCTGGTCGGGCTGCTTGCCACCTGCATACAGGTATTGGTAATACAGCCATTTACCTTATCTCCCGCCTTAGTTGATAACATAAAAACACCGTAGCTTAAGTTATATAATGCCTTGTTATCCATTTTCTACCTCCAAAAATAAAAATTTACGTATCATAGCCGAACCTTACTACCATCCTATCATGGTACATTTTCAAAGTTCTTTAAGTCTACTATAAGATTACCTTATTTAACCATGATTGGCAAGCCCCAATCATTCATTATCCCCACTCATCCATTACTGCTTGCGTTGAAATTTGTAGTTTGCTTTTACATTATACCTAAAGCGCGACACCTCCATATAATAAATGTGAAAGAAATTGCAAAAACGCTGGACATACTAAATAATTTGTGTTAAAATACTTTTAAAGCATTAAATTTCTATTTTTTTCTACAAATGATATCTTTTAAATAAATCTTTTTATCTAGGAAATCTCAATGCTTTATTCCAATTTATTTTAAGCAGTGAGGTTTTCCGGAGATTACGACAGGCCTCCTGCGCGTTTCAAAAGGAGGTATGCTGTATGACTACGCAAGCACACTTACCGAAGATAAAGCGGGATTATAAATCCCGTCTGTTTGTTATGATTTTCAGTGACAAGAAGGAATTACTGTCATTGTACAATGCTATGAGCGGCAGACATTACGAGGATCCGGAGGCACTTACTATCAACAAGCTGGAAAATGCAATTTACATGTCCATGCGAAATGATGTGTCCTTTATCATTGATTCCAGGCTGTCGCTGTACGAACACCAGTCTACTTACAACCCGAATATGCCGCTGCGTATTTTTTTCTACCTGTCAGACCTGTATTCCACACTGACGATGGATGAGAATATGGACGGCAGCAAGCAGATTAAGCTCCCGGCACCGCGGTTTGTGGTATTTTACAACGGCACGGATGAACGGCCGGAGTATGAAGAATTGAAGCTGTCTGATATGTACATAATGAAGGATGAAAGAATATCCCTGGAGCTATTGGTAGATGT
>JAFTXF010000095.1 GCA_017461685.1 Lachnospiraceae bacterium | reverse complement strand
GTAACGCTTCATGTAGGCTTCTATGCCCTCCACAACTTCCACGGTTGTATAAGGATTTACAAAATTCATAGCACCAACACTTACCGCTGTAGCACCTGCCAGAATAAACTCCAAAGCATCCTCGGCATTTGCAATGCCGCCCATACCGATAATCGGAATCTGCACCGCATTGGCCACCTGGTATACCATACGTACTGCCACCGGCTTAATGGCAGGGCCTGACAATCCGCCGGTTTTATTAGCAATGGCAAACTGTCGGCGATGTACATCAATCTTCATACCGGTAATGGTATTAATCAGAGATAACGCATCTGCGCCTGCTGCTTCTGCTGCCTTGGCCATTTCGGTAATATCTGTCACATTCGGGCTAAGCTTCATAATAACGGGCTGACGAGCATGCTTCTTGATTTCTTTAGTAATATTGTATAAAGCGTCTGCCTTCTGACCGAAAGCAATGGCGCCCTCTTTCACATTTGGGCAGGAAACATTGATTTCCAGCATGTCTACCGGCTGCTCACCCAACTTTTCCACCACGTCACAATAATCTTCCACAGTTTTTCCACATACATTCACAATAATCTTGGTGTCATACTGCTTCAAGAACGGAATGTCACGCTCTATAAACACGTCAATGCCCGGATTCTGCAAACCGATTGCATTGAGCATGCCGCCGTAGGTTTCGGCAACTCTAGGAGTAGGATTGCCCGGCCACGGAATATTAGCCACACCCTTGGTCACTACGGCACCTAAACGGTTTAAATCTACAAATTCACCATACTCCATACCGGAGCCAAAAGTACCGGAGGCTGTCATCACAGGATTTTTAAATTCTACGCCGGCAATTGTCACTTTTGTATTCATCAGATATCTACCTCCTTTGCCTCAAATACAGGACCATCGGTACAAATACGTGCATTATTCACATTGGAATGATGGTCTTTATGCGTCGTTTTGGCAACACAGCCCAGACACGCTCCTACACCGCAAGCCATACGCTCCTCCAGAGAAATATACGCAGGGATGTCCAATTCCTCTGCGTACTTCTTAATCGCACGAAGCATCGGCATCGGGCCACAGGCCATAATCACATCCGGCTTGATTCCGCTTTCTTTCAAGGCATCCAGGACATTGCCCCTGGTACCTGCACTGCCGTCTTCCGTAGCCACATGTAAGGTCGCGTACTGCTCAAATTCCTTAGCAAGGAAGAGCTGGTCGTTGCGGTAACCCAGAAAGGCATGCACGTCACCGGCAATTTCCTTGGCAGTCTGTAACATCGGCGGAATGCCGATGCCGCCGCCAAACAGCACAACCGTCTTGTCATTGCCCTCTGCAATAGGAAAACCATTTCCCAGCGTACCCAAAATCTCAATAGAGGTACCTGCTGTGTACCCGCTAAACTCTGCAGTACCTGCTCCAACCACCCGGTATACCACACGAAGGGCAGTACGCTCAGCATTCACCTCGCAAATACTGATTGGTCTCGGAAGCAGGGTGCTGCCATCCTTAGTGTAAATGCAAATGAACTGCCCCGCCTTAGCACCCTCTGCCAGTTCGGTCTCAATCCACATATCGTAAATGTCCGTTGCGAGACACACCTGGGAAAGCACTCTCGCTGTTAATTTTTTCTTTTGCGCCATAATTGTTCCTCTTTCTATTTTCTTTACGACTTAACCGTACACATGCCTGGGACTGTATGCTGTAGACCGCAAGCATACCATCGCCTTATAGCCGCACTGTTAAATCTTTATTTACACTTTTTCATACACTATCTTGCCCCCGCAAATAGTGTACTTCACCTGTCCGGTCAAAGTCACACCCACAAACGGCGTATTTACCGCCTTGGATGCAAAGGTCTCACCAACCGTCCACACTGCCTTCGGGTCATAAATCACCAAATCTGCATCTGCACCTACGGAAATATGCCCTCGCTGCTTATCCAAATGATAAAGCTTGGCCGGATTGTAAGACATTTTCTCCATCAGCTGTGCATGAGATAAATAGCCTTTTTCTACCAGGTGGGTTATACATAAGGCAAGAGAGGTTTCCAATCCGATAATGCCGCTTGGCGCTTCCGTAATGCCTTTGGCCTTTTCCTCCACGCTGTGCGGCGCATGGTCCGTCGCAATGATGTCGATAGCGCCATCCACCAGGCCCTCTATAATAGCCTGACGGTCATCCTCTGTACGAAGTGGCGGATTCATCTTGGCAAGGGTACCGTGAACCGGTACTGCTTCCTCTGTCAATGCAATATGATGCGGAGTTGCTTCTGCAAAAACTGCTCCGCCCTGAGCTTTACCCTGTCTTACCAGGTCTACACCCTCCTTGGTACTGATGTGCTGCACATTGATAGCTGCACCTGTTTCCAGTGCCAGCTTCACATCCCTGGCAATCATACTGATTTCCGCCTGTCTGCCGCTGCCGCCAATACCGAAATGCTCACTGGCCAATCCTCGATTCACTCCATTATTGGCAATATACGCAGGGTTCTCTTCATGAAAGCTGATAGGTACCTGCAATCCGGCAGTCTCTGCCATGGCCTTGCGTGCAAGGTCTTCATCCAAAATCGGCACGCCGTCATCCGTAAAACCGATAGCACCTGCAGCCAGTAACGCTTCCATATCCACCATAGTCTGTCCCTTTAAACCCAGGGTCACTGCAGCGCAGGTCTCCACATGAATACCCGTTTCACGTCCCTTTTCCAGTACATAAGTAACCGTCTCCACGCTGTCTATAGCCGGCTTCGTATTGGCCATCATCACTACCGTCGTAAAACCTCCGGCTGCTGCTGCTCCGGCACCGGTATAAATATCCTCTTTGTAAGTAAGCCCCGGATCTCTGAAATGCACATGCACATCAATCAGGCCCGGACCTGCCACAAGCCCCGTGCCGTCAATAATCTCTGTCCCCTGGCTTGCCTGAATGGAGCAGGCTTCGGCAATCTGTACAATCTTGCCGTCTGCAAGCAAAATATCTCCCAAAAACTCTGTCATGCTCTTTGGGTCTGCAATTGTAATGTTTTTTATAAGTAACATAATAAACCTCTTTACGTTTATTCCCAATATCTATAAAAGTTGTTGGGGGCAAAAGATGCCTTACGGATTTTTACGTGCTTCGCACTCCCACAATCCTGGCATCTATAAAATATTTTAGCATATATTTCCGAATATCACAATGTAAATATTCCTCAAAAACAATACCCAATTAACCTTTGAACGAAAACATGGTTG
>JAFTXF010000094.1 GCA_017461685.1 Lachnospiraceae bacterium | reverse complement strand
AGCAATTTCCCATCTTGCCTGTCACCAAATTTTTTTCTCATGTACTTACTATCTCCCTGTGTTTTGTAGTTTTCTATATAGATTCCGCAGTCTGTATACGCAAAACCGCCGTATGGGTTTAAACATGATTATCCCGCAGAATATTCTGAACACTTATATATGTTTTTGCGGAAGACCTTCTTCACAAAGTATTTGCATATTTCCGGAAATATGCTCCAAAACCTTATAAAAAATCTCCCGGTTCTCGTCCGTAATACCTCTTCCTATATATTCCACTGCCACAGCGACCTTTGCCTCTACCTGCTCTGCAGCAGTCCTGCCTTCTTCGGTCAGCTTTAACAGCGCACGATAGAAATTCTTGTGTACGTGTACTCTTTTGACGAGTCCTCTGCGCTCCAGAACAGCTACCATCCGGGATACGTCAGATTTATTTTTACCGCAGATTTCACTGAGCTTTGCCGATGTAATTCCTTCTGTATATTGATATAATGTGGTCAAATAGACCGCATGAGGACCGCTAAGTCCGTATTTCTCCATTTCCTCTGCGGCAAGCTTGTGCCAGCATCTGGTGATTTCTGTAACCGCACCGCAAAACCGTTCAAATCTATGAATCATGTCGCCCCTCCTGACGCTGATGCTTAGATGTTGCTTTTTCAACTTCTTGTATTATACGCCAGCTTGCTAATATTGTCAACCGGCCCTTCTTTCAACATAATATTTAGGCGGCAGAGTTTTCTCCCTGCCGCCTATTTCCTAATATACAATTGTAACAAACCATTGTGAGGCACCGCCGCTTGCAGCGCTTCACAATTACCGGTACACCTTAAAACCAGCTTGTTATAAAAATCTCCAACCCGATAAAAATAAGAATCGCGCCACCGAGAATACCGGCCTTTCCCGCCAGTTTTGTTCCTGCCTTCTTGCCAATGGCAATGCCTGCAAAACAGATAAAAAACGTCACGATACCAATCAACAGGCAGGCAAGCAATGCCTCTACCAGATTATAATCGGCAATGGTAAATCCTACAGACAGTGCGTCGATCGAAGTAGCCACACCCTGTACCAAAAGTGCACGAAATCCCACTGCCGGCTTGTCCTCTTCGCAGTCTTGGTTCTTGATGCCGTCATAAAGCATCTCCCCGCCGATATAACCTAACAGCGCCAAAGCTATCCACGGAATACATTTCTCGAAGGCTTCGAAATACTGTGCAATGGTGGAAACGCAAATCCATCCAATCATCGGCATCGCAAACTGAAATGCAGAAAAAATACCTGCGACACCGCACATTTTGCCTTTTTTCATATTTGATTCGTTCAGACCGTTGGCAAGTGATACGGAAAAGGCATCCATAGCAAGCCCCACACCCAGTAAAATACTGTTAAAAAAGAAAGTAAAACCTAGCTCCATTTTAAAATCCCTCCACAAAGTAAAAATCCAAGTACGGTAAGAACCATACTTGGCGTCTGCGCAAAAAAAATAGACTCCATGTATGGCTAAACCTTAGCATACATGAGTCTCGCAAATTAAAACAAGCCAGACCCAAAAGGTCAGTATGTTGACTTGTTACGCAGGGTGCGCTTGCTACTCCCTCACATTAATAATCATAATACTACATTTTTTTCTGTTTGTCAACAAACTTTGCTATGTACTCCAGCGTTTCATTGTATACCTCGTGCCTTTTTTCCATGGTCTCAAGAAAGTTCGGATATTACTTATATTTGCGTTTCATAAGGGGCATCAGACTGTTTTTCTTTTTTCGGTAATCTTCCGGCCTGGTAAGTATCACGATATTTCTGTCATATCCGGAATCCTCAAAAAATCTCAGCGGTATAGAATCCGCAATACCGCCGTCTAACAGCTTATAACCGTCTATTTCTACAATCCGGGAAACCAGAGGCATAGAGGCAGCGGCACGAATCCAGTCAAAGCCCTGTTCTTCCGTGCCTTCGTATTTTCTGTATACTGCCTTTCCGCTCTCTATATCCGTGCATACCACATAAAAATCCATTGGATTGTTCCTGTAGGTTTCAAAATCAAACAGGTCATGCTTTAAAGGAACTTCATGATAACAGAAATCCGTATTGTATATATTTCCACTGGTAATCATCGCATGAATACCGCGCATAGAACCGCCTTCTAAAATCAGTCCTTTTTTCATGCCTTACTGTCCTTTATTTTTCGTATAAAATATTTCCTGTAAGCTCCGCCAGCGTATTCTCGCCCCAGCTGTAATTGGTCAGATAATTGCCTTTAAAGAGCTGGTTAAATTCTTCCCTTCCGGAAAGATAATCATACAGATCGCACTGTACCTTTTCTGTGACAATCCTGCGTTTGCCGTCCACAGACTCGATTACATCCAAAATACCGTATTCTTCTAAAATATTTTTCAGTCTTAGTGCTACCTTGCGGTATCTTGCCAAAGTTACCGGGCTGACAGGCTCCTCCTCCCACAAAAAGCTGATAGCTTCTTGAGAAGAAACATATCCGCCACGGCGGTCTACAAGCAGGGCAAACAATTCCTTCGATTTCTTATTGCGGAAGGCAATAGGCTTTCCTCCCACAAAAACATCAAAATATCCAAAGGTTCGGATATAAACCGCATGGTCATCCAACCAATTATCTGTCGAAGGCATCGCTTCATCATCTACATTATATAGCAGCACATAACGAGGCGACGCTGTAGGCGCTTTTGGAGAACAAATAGCTTTGATGCGCCGTTCACATTCTTTCGTAAAATCATAATATAAAAATTCTGCTTCACCATTTTGCAAAAGTACTTCAAATTCCTCATATGCTGCTTCGCTTCGGGCAACAAATTATTTAATTCGTGTGTTTTTATGCATTAACGGCAGCCACTCTTCTTTGGTAAAACCGAAATATTCGCAAACATTCTCGCTGGCGTATAAAGGCTTCACATATTCCTTAGTTACTTCAAAAGCGGCAATTCCTTCCTTGAAGTTCAAAACCAGCTCCTGCATATTCTCTTTCAGGGAAACATTTTCACTTCTTAAAGCTTCTGCCTCTTCCTGATCAGAAACACATCTGCAGCAATATAGACTGACTGAATTATCCGCCTTTAAGAAAATACCGCTATAGCGCTTGATTTCGCCGTTTGAGGATAATGCTCTGTAGGATATCTGCGGAGGTTTTTCGTCGGATTGATACAGTTTTTCCTGACTGAAAGCTTTAAAAAACGCCCTGATTCCGGCACGGTCTTCTTCCACCACAGTGCCGGTGATCCATTTCTCGGTTGCGTCTTCCATCTGCATAGGGATGTTTTCCAGCCATTTAAACATAGGAGAATTCTGGCCGTACAAACATTTTACGGTATTGCTTGAAAGGTCAAATTCTAATATTTTATCATATACGTCCATGAGTGCCTTAAGATAACGCTTGGCTTCCTGCTCTTTTTTTTGCTGGTGCCGCTCTGTGATATCCATACAGACGCTTTGAAATTCCTCTATGCCTTGTTCATTTACACATTTGGTTACCCAGCCAAAGACATAAGCCCTGGTACCGTCACAGCGAAGCAGAGGCATCTCACCTGCCATCGGTACTCCGGCAGAATACACCCGATTCAGATACAAAGCAAATCTGCGCCGTTCTTCCATAGGAATCAGCAAAAATATGTTATCCTTGTAAAGCTCCAGATAATCAATTTCTCCCTCACGTACTTTCGGAATACGTAAAAATTCCCTCATCTGCTTGTTGATATATGTAATTTTAGGCTGCTTTTCACAGGTATATTTCAAAAATCCGCAAGGAATGGTTTCATTGAGAAACCGCAGATTATTATTTTCTTTTTTCAGATTGGTTATATCCGTCAGCACAGAATAACCTGCAAGCGTGCCGTCCGCCAATCGTTTGGAAGTAACTGTATCGCTTACATAAAGAACAGTACCGTCCTTTTTGATAAGACGGTATTGTAGCGTATCGGTCTGTTCTTTTGTTTTACATTTGTATATAAATTGAATATACTGCTGGCGGTCCAGAGGATGCACTAAAGGTGCATATAAATCTTCGCCCTCGCTAAGAAGCTCCTCTGCTGTAAAGCCTGTCATATGGCAAAGATTTTGACTGACAAAGCATACATGGACAGGGTCTTCCAAAATGTACTGATGAAAGCCACTGATATTCTGATTTAAAACATCCTCCGTAATAGTCAGTTTATTTTTCATAGCATCTCCTTAATTCAAGTACACGCTCAAAGAGCCATGCCATTATCCGGAAATAAAATTACTGTGTTTTTTAATATAGCATATTTTCCGATAATATGCAATTGCCAGCTGTCGCCTATGCCAGTTACCGTCCGCGTTTCCAGCTGCCGCCCGGTCTACGCTTATTCTAATGCAACGCCGACGCCTTTTTTAAAGTCTGTTTCCTAATTATTGCCTTCTCGAAGCACTGTCTTTTTGATTTTACCGCTGATGGTTTTGGGCATTTCTTCCACAAACTCCACAATGCGAATCCACTTGTATTCTGCCAGCTTTCTATTACAGAAGTCCTTGATTTCCAGTTCCAGTTCTTTGGAAGGCGTAAATCCTGCACCCAACACGATAACTGCTTTGATTGCCTGACCGCGTAAAGCATCCGGAACACCGATGACGCTGCATTCCACCACAC
This sequence comes from Lachnospiraceae bacterium, assembly GCA_017461685.1. GTDB lineage: Bacteria > Bacillota > Clostridia > Lachnospirales > Lachnospiraceae > RGIG6307. The sequence goes on along the minus strand of JAFTXF010000094.1, from coordinate 32,258 downwards.
CGGGATGCTCCATCAAAACATTTTCCACTTCATAAGGTCCTACACGGAAACCGCCGGTCTTAATGATATCGTCAAATCGTCCGTGAAACCAGTAAAGACCGTTTTCATCCCTGTATGCCGCATCTCCTGTATGATACACACCGCCCCGCCATACATGATTATACTGTTCTTCGTTGTCGAGATAGCCACAAAAAACACCCGGTTGTCTGCCGTTTTCGGGCGGAACAATGACAACCTCACCGACTTCACCCACAGCTACAGGAGCTCCTTGTTTATCTAAAAGCTCAATATGATAGAAAGGCGAAACCGTTCCCATAGAGCCCTCTACCGGCTCTTTTCCCTTAAAATTTGCCATAAGAAGGGTAGTTTCTGTCTGTCCGTAGCCTTCACAAAGAGGCAGTCCCGTGCCCTCCGTAAATTTGCGGAATACTTCCGGTGCTAACATTTCACCGGCGGTAGAAGCATGCTTTAAAGAAGGCATTTCGGGAATACCTTTCCGCACCAGGTATCGGTAGACCGTAGGCGGCGCACAGAAGCTGGTTACCCCATAGCGGTTAATGATTGCTGTCAGCTGCTTTGGATCAAAATTGTCAAAATCATACACCATAACAGCACTGCCTACCAGCCATTGGCCGTAAATTTTACCCCAGGATGCCTTTGCCCAGCCGGTTTCTGCTACGGTAAAATGCAGTCCCCCTTCTTCTGCCTGCTGCCAGTATTTTGCGGTAACAATGTGTGCCAGCGGATAGGTAAAATCGTGGATGACACCCTTTGGATTTCCGGTAGTACCGGAGGTGAAATATAACATCATAGGGTCCGTGGCCAAAGTTTCCGCACGGGCCAATTCACTGTCCGCCGTTTTCATGGCCTCGGTCAGATTTTCAAATTCCTCCACCTCTGCCTGTATGCACCAAAGCTTTGCCTGCATGCCTGCTTCTTTCAGCGACGCCTTTATTTTTTCCGGCACATCATTTTGAGCAGTACATACAACGCCTTTCACTTTTGAGGCTTTTATGCGGTATACAAAATCCTTTACCGTCAGCATATGCGTAGCCGGAATCATAACAGCCCCCAGCTTATGAAGGGCTACTGCTGCAAACCAGTATTCATAATGACGTTTCAGCACTAGCAAGACTCTGTCTCCACGACCGATTCCTGCCTGCCGGAATACATTTGCCATTTGATTGCTGTACTTGCTGATGTCCTCAAAGGTAAATATATGCTCCTCATTCTCCGTATTGCACCAAACAAGTGCCCGCTTATCCGGCGTTTCTTCTGCAATAGCATCCACCACATCATAAGCAAAATTGAAGTTATGAGGATAGTCGAGGGTGAGTTTTTTGAGATTTCCCTCCTCATCTATCATTTCCGTACAAAACTTTTGGTATATGCTCATCTTTACTCCTTCACTACCGCATGAGCACCGATATGGCGAAAGCGGTCATAGCGCTTACCGATCAAATCAGGATCCTTTGACAGCTCATTAAATTCTTCGGTCAAAAGGCCTCGAATACGGTCATAAAAATCTTTTTTCCCCATTTCATTTTCTGAAAGGATGCGTTCGATCACACCCAGACTCTTAGCATCCTCTGCGGTAAGCTTTAAACTGGCCGCTGCTTCTTCCGCTTTCGCGGAGTCCTTCCACAGAATGCTGGCACATCCTTCCGGGGAAATAACGGAATACACTGCATTTTTCAGCATCCACACCCTGTCAGCTACAGCAAGGGCAAGAGCACCGCCGCTGCCGCCTTCTCCAATCAGAATAGAAATCACGGGCACACAAAGAGTTGACATTTCCATTAAATTTTCAGCAATTGCCTGCACCTGACCGCGCTCTTCGGCTCCGATACCGCAATAGGCTCCTGAAGTATCGATAAAGCAGATAACCGGCCTTCCGAATTTCTCAGCCTGCTTCATCAGGCGGAGAGCCTTGCGGTAGCCTTCCGGATGAGGCGCACCGAAGTTACGGTAAGCGCGCTCCTTTGCTGTATGGCCTTTTTCAATAGCAATCACGGTAACCGGCTGATTATTCAACCTTGCGATTCCACCCACAACAGCAGGATCATCTGCAAAACGGCGGTCCCCGTGAAATTCTATAAATCCATTAAAAATATTTTTGATATAATCAAGCCCTGTCGGTCTTCCATTATCCCGGGCAAGTTTTACACGTTCATAAGGCACCCCACTCATATCTTCAACCTCCATTGTGCATACTGAGAAGCTCTGTCAGCAGCTTCTTTTGATCAGAGCGGCTCACGATTCCATCAATGAAGCCGTGCTCTAACACAAATTCTGATTTTTGGAAGCCAGTCGGCAGTGATTTTTTGGTGGTTTGCTCAATGACTCTTGCTCCTGCAAACCCAACAGTAGCTCCCGGCTCTGCCAGAATAATGTCAGCCTCCATGGCAAAGCTTGCGGTAACACCGCCGGTGGTAGGATCTGTGAGCACGGCAATATATAATAATCCTGCATCGCTATGCCGCTTTACTGCAGCACTGGTTTTGGCCATCTGCATCAAAGAGAGCAGCCCCTCCTGCATTCTGGCACCTCCGGAAACGGTGAAACCAATTACCGGAAGACGATGTTCCGTGGCATATTCAAATAAGGACGTTATCTTTTCTCCCACGGCACTGCCCATACTGCCCATCATAAAATAAGATTCCATCACAAACAGGCAGCACATCTCTTCCCCAATCTTCGCCGTTCCGCAGATAACTGCTTCCTCTTCTCCGCTGGCCACACGAACGGTTTCCACTTTATCTTTATATCCCGGGAAATGAAGAGGATTCCCGGATTTCATTTCAGAATATAATTCATGAAAGCTTTTTTTGTCTGCAATCATTTTGATACGCTGACGTGCTTTCATACGAAAATGATGCCCGCAAGGACAAACAAGGTCGTTTGCCCATAGACGACTGATAGGTATATCTTTATGGCAGTTCGGACATTTCTTTTCCGGCTCCCCTGCATCCTGTTGCACGGGAGCTGCCGTACGACCGCCTTCTTCCAATTGATTTTTGGGTTTCAAAAAATTAATCAAAGCCATTGTTTCACCTATTACCCATAAAAGTTAAATCGTAATTTCCCGATGTAAATCTCTCGTCTTCCACAATACGGAGCTGTTCTTCAATATTTGTAGGAATGCCTTCAATGACCAGCTCACAGAGTGACGCCCGGATTTTCCGCAGTGCTTCTTCTCTTGTTTTGGCAAAAACAATCAGTTTGCCCAGCAGCGAATCGTAATACGGAGATACCGTAGTGCCTTCTATCAGGCTGGTATCAAATCTTACTGCGGGTCCTCCCGGCACATGCAGCATACGAAGAGTCCCACAGCCGGAGGCATTGATACGACATTCTATGGCTGAGCCCTGCATATCAATATCCTTTTGTGTAAAGCTTAATGGAATACCGGCAGCAGTACGTATCTGCCATTTCACCAAATCTATACCGGTTAACATTTCGGTCACGGAATGCTCCACTTGTAAGCGGACATTCATTTCCATAAACCAGAAATTGCCTTCCTTATCCAGCAGAAATTCTAAAGTACCTGCGCCCACATAACCGATTTTTTTTACGGCCTCTACTGCCAGTTTAATAATTTCACTTCTTTGCTCGCTGCCTACAGCCGGAGAAGGAGTTTCTTCAATCAGCTTCTGGTTGCGCCGCTGTAAAGAGCAGTCTCTGTCACCGAGGCATACCACATTTCCGTGCTCATCTGCCAGTATCTGCAATTCCACGTGTCTGGCCGGGAAAATATATTTTTCCAAATACACACTGCCATCCCCAAAGGCACTGACCGCCTCACCGGTAGCCTGAAGATAGGCTTCTTCCAAATCATCCTCTGTTCTTACAAGGCGGATACCCCTTCCGCCGCCTCCGGCACTGGCCTTTAACATAACGGGATATCCAATCATGTAAGCTGCTTTTCGGGCTTCTTCCACATTTGCCACTGTTTTCGTGCCGGGAATCACGTTAAGACGGGTTTTCCGAATCAGCTCTTTTAATTTGGCTTTATCGCTAAGCTCCTCCATGCTTTCCGGCTCGGGACCGATAAACACCAGTCCGTTTTTTCTGCAAAGTCGGGCAAAGTGTGCATTTTCCGAAAGAAAACCGTAGCCTGGATGAATGGCCTGGGCCCCTGCCAGAATTACTGTACTGATAATCTGCATTTCATTTAAATAGCTTTCCGAAGCTTCCGGACCGCCAATACAATAGCTTTGGTCAGCCAAGGCTACATGCAGGGCATTTTTATCCGCCTCGGAATATACAGCCACCGTAGCAACGCCCATTTCTTTACAGGCTCTGATAATCCGGACAGCAATTTCGCCGCGGTTGGCAATCAATATTTTTGAGAACATAATCTACGCTCCTGTGATACAGAATGAAAATTCAGCGGATACGCAAAGTCTTCCTTCCACGGTAACCGTACCTTCTGCAAAGTAAAAAGGATGCTTTGCTCTTTTAATATGGCACCGGGTTTCCATGGTATCGCCGGGTTTTACCGGAGAACGGAATTTCACGTTATTTAAGCCTGTGTAAACCGGAAGCTTTCCTTCGTCCATGGCATCCTGCAATAAAACACAGGCAGACTGTGCCAGAATTTCACACAAAATAACACCCGGAACAATAGGGTTTCCCGGAAAATGACCATTTAAAAAAAACTCATCTCCGCGAACAGTATAATGTCCAACGGCATTGCCGTCTTTATTTTCTACCTCATCTAATAAGAGCATGTTATCTCTGTGAGGCAATATTTTCATAATTTCGTCTTTATTCATTGTTACCTTCTTTATTTTCTCATTCGGAATAATTCTGTGCCGAATTCTACTACCTGACCATTTGTAACGCAAATCTCCGTAATCACACCATCTTCTTCTGCAGCAATTTCATTCATGAGCTTCATAGCTTCCACAATGCAGAGAATCTGTCCCTTTTGCACACGGTCGCCGATAGCCACATAAGGGCTGACATTTTCGGTCGGAGCCGCATAAAATACACCCACAACCGGAGATTTTACACTGATATAATTTTTATTTTCTTTTTGTCCGTCAGAAGAATCTCTGGAAACTGCTAAATCCCCGGGAACTGCAATTGTTTCTGTCACGGTTACAGGTGCGCTGCGATCCAGACGAACTGCCTTAGTTCCTTCGGTAATTTCCAGACCGGTAAGTCCCAACTCCTGCATCAGAACCGCATATTTGCGAATATCTGTCTCGTTCATACCTTACACCTTTCTAAAAGCAAGACAAGCATTATGACCGCCAAAACCGAGAGAATTGGACAGCGCCAACGTAATCTCTGCCTTTACTGCTTCACACGGCACACAGTTCAGGTCACAGGCCTCATCCTGCTCCTTCAGATTAATAGTCGGTGGAATCACACCTTCCTGTAAAGCAAACAGACAAGCCAATGCCTCTATTGCACCTGCAGCACCTAACATATGACCGGTCATAGACTTTGTAGAGCTTACATAAGCCTTTCTTGCCGCCTTTTCCCCGAGTGCCTTCTTTATGGCCACGGTTTCAATCATATCATTCATAGGAGTACCGGTACCATGTGCATTTACATATACCGTATCCTTTTCGGTATAACCGGCTTCCTTCATGGCATCCATCATAGCCTGAGCACCGCCTCTGGCTTCCGGATGAGGTGCTGTGATGTGGTACGCATCACAGGTAGAACCGTAGCCGCAAATCTCGCCGTAAATCTTGGCGCCACGGGCCTTTGCATGTTCATATTCCTCTAAAACCAGGGCGACTGCTCCTTCTCCGATCACAAAACCGCCTCTACGCTTATCAAAAGGCAACGATGCTTCGTCAGGGTTTTCTGATGTAGACAAAGCCTGCATATTGACAAAACCTGCAACAGCCATAGGACGAATAGATGCTTCTGCTCCACCGGTGATTACTGCATCGGCATACCCGTGGCGAATCAGACGCATAGCTTCACCAATGGCATTAGAGCCTGATGCACAGGCAGTAACTGCAGGCATAGCAGAACCGCGGCAATCGTGACGGATAGCAATCATGCCTGCTGCCATATTGGAAATCATCATTGGTACAAACAAAGAAGAAACGCGGCGAGGGCCCTTCTCCATAAGCTTTGTATGTTCATTTTCAAAGGTGCTGATTCCGCCAATTCCCGTACCAAACTGCACTGCAAAACGCTCCGGTGCCACTGTACCTTCCACACCGCTTTCTTTTACTGCCTGCTCTGCTGCAGCAACAGCAAACTGGGCATAGCGGTCGGTACGAAGGATTTCGTTTACCTCCAGATATTCCTTCGGGTCAAATCCCTTTACTTCTGCACCTAATTTTGCCTTGAATTTCTCTGTATCAAAAAGGGTAATGGGAGTAATACCGTTTTTTCCGGCTTTTAAGCTCTCCCAGGTATCCTTTACATTATTTCCCACAGGGGTGATTGCACCTAGACCGGTAACAACAACTCTTCTGTTTTCGCTCATATTCCTTCTCCTTACATAGCGATTCCGCCGTCCACACGGAGCACTTCGCCGGTTACATATTTGGCAGTTACCAGATAACCTGCAGCCTCTGCCACGTCATCTGCCTCCCCCATTTTGCCTAATGGAATCATTTTAAGCAACGGGTTTTCTGTCTGATTTCCGGTCATGTCAGTTGCAATAAAGCCCGGTGCAATGGCATTACAGCGCACTCCTTTTGGCGCAAGCTCTTTGGCCACGGTTTTGGTGAGCCCCACAAGACCTGCTTTGGAAGCTGCATAATTACACTGTCCTGCATTGCCCATAAGGCCTGCAACAGAGGCAATATTGATAATACAGCCTTCGCGGTTACGGATGAACAACCCGGTAGTGTGGCGAATCATATTGAAGGCACCCTTCAGATTTACTGCAATTACTTTGTCGAAATCTTCTTCCTTCATCATGGCAACCAGGCCGTCACGGGTGATGCCTGCATTATTTACTAAAATATGTACTGTACCGAAGTCCGCTTTGATCAGGGCAACTACCTCTTTCACTGCATCAAAATTGGACACATCGCACTGATACGCTTTTGCTTCTACTTTATATTCCTGCTCACATTTTGCGCAAACAGGATCTGCAAGGGCAGGATCACCGATATCTACAATAGCGATATCAGCTCCCATAGATGCCAACTTATAAACAATTGCTTCTCCAAGGCCGCGGGAGCCTCCGGTAACAACTGCTACTTTACCCTTTAACATGTTTCTACCTCCGTTAAATACTCAATTACTGTCTTTGCAGTAACTTTGTCATCTATCTTCTTAATCATATTGGTAAGTGTCTTGCCCGGGCCGATTTCGATGAAGATATCCACACCGTCGGCAATCATATTACGAATAATGCTCTCCCACTGTACCGGACTGCAGATCTGTCCGGACAAAAGGCTCACAACATCCTCTGTATAAACCTCAGCCGTCATGTTTGAATATAACGGAACTGTTCTATTCCTGATTTCAGCCTGTGCCAGCTCTTCCGCAAAATCCTTTGCTGCCTCCTTCATAAACGGAGAATGAAAGGCACCTTTAACCTTTAACGGAATAGCTCTGCCTCCGGCTGCTTTTACATCTGCAGAAAAATCAGACATCTGAGAAGCCAGGCCGGATACCGTGACCTGTCCCGGACAGTTGAAATTTACAGGATATACATCCGAATATTTGCTGCAAACTTCCTGTACCTGTTCCTTTGTCAGCTTTACCACAGCTGCCATTGCAGTATCAAATTTTTCAGCCTCACGCTGCATCAGTTCACCACGCTTGCATACAAGCTGAAAGCCGATTTCCTTGCTGAAGACTCCTGCAACCGTTGCTGCTGTCACCTCACCCAGAGAAAAACCTGCAACTGTGTCCGGCTTTATTCCTTTATCTTCTAACACCGCTGTCGCTGCTAATTCAAAAGCAAAAAGGCAGGGCTGTGTATTTTGAGTTTCTTTTAATTCTTCTTCCGTGCCGTAAAAACACTGGGAGGATGTACCGGGACGTAACCGGTCGCACATCTCATAAACAGATGCGGCCACCGAATATTTCTCGGCAAATTCTTTGCCCATTCCGGGATATTGGTCACCCTGACCCGAAAACACAAATGCTATTTTACCCATTGTGACGCCCTCAGAAGGATTGGCTCTGCCTCCTCCATCACTTCCTTTATAATCTCAACAGCAGGCTGTTCTTTACGAACCATTGCAGCGATTTGGCCTGCCAGGAAACAGCCTTTTTCGTTGTCTCCTTCCTGTACTGCCAGACGTAAGGCGCCGGTTGCCAATGCCTCCAATTCTTCGTCCGGCATACCGCCGTATTCTGCTTTGGAATAATCTCTTGCAAACTTGGTACGCAGGCTGCGAACAGGATGACCCAAACGTTTGCCGGTAACCATAGTGCAGAGATCCGTAGCTTTAATGATTTTTTCCTTATAACTTGGATGAATGGTGCACTCATAGGCACTCAAGAAACGGGTACCCATTTGCACGCCACAGGCTCCTAACATAAAAGAAGCCGCAACCCCTCTGCCATCTGCAATACCGCCGGCAGCAATCACCGGTAAATCGGTAGCATCGCAAATCTGAGGCACTAACACCATGGTAGTAAGCTCACCTACATGACCGCCGCTTTCACCGCCTTCTGCAATCAGTGCGCTAGCTCCAAGTCTGGTCATCAGCTTTGCCATGGCAACAGAAGCCACCACCGGAATCACCTTGATGCCGACTTCTTTCCATGCATTCATATATTTGGAAGGGTTGCCGGCACCTGTGGTCACAACCTCTACTTTCTCTTCTATAACAACTTGTGCAACCTCGTCCGCAAACGGACTCATAAGCATAATATTTACCCCAATTGGTTTTTGGGTAAGAGACTTGGCGATTTTTACCTGCTCCCTGACATATGCACCGGGAGCATTTCCTGCCGCAATAATACCAAGGCCGCCGCCTTCGGACACGGCAGCGGCCAGTTTACCGTCAGCGATCCAAGCCATACCACCTTGAAATACCGGGTATTTAATACCCAACAATTCACAAATCTCTGACTTAATCATAGTATTAACCCACTTTGCTCTGAATGAATTTATCCAAATCGTTTACTGTTTCTACTTTCTGATCCAATTCGATTTCAATGCCGATTTCGTCTTCCAGACTCATCAAAAGTTCTACAGTATCCAGAGAATCAATACCAAGCTCAGCGAACTTGCTTTCAGGTTTTACGGCAGCAACGTCACAACCGGTACGTTCTGCAACAATTTTAGCGATAGCTTCAAAGTACATAATCATATGCCTCCAATAAATTTTTTTGAACAGATTTCCTCTGCCCGTTGGGATTTATTATAACAGCGAGACTGTTCCACAAAAATGACAGGAGAGTTCCAGATGCGTTCCAGATTGTGAAGAATTTATAAATAAATCATAAAGCCCTTAAGTACGGCACCAACTTTCCAAATGTTCCTTCCTATAAAATGAAAAGCGGCAAGGATTGCTCCCTGCCCTTTTCTAATCAATTCCCTCAATGCGCCCTGTATTTTTGTTGGCTGCTGCATACCAGCCTCATCCTGTAAACTGTGGTACTGTTATTTTAATAAGTAAACAACTGTGACCAGTAATTCACGCCGGATGCGTTCTGGTAGTAACCCACACCAATAGATGTGTATTTTTCATTCAAGATATTGGCTCGGTGTCCCGAACTGTTCATCCAGGCCTCCATAACCTGTTCCGGAGTCTTCTGTCCCCAGGCAATATTTTCACCGGCTCCGCGGTAGTTGACACCTGCCTCCTTCAGTGCCGTAACAAAGCTTGTTCCATTCGGTCTGGTATGAGAGAACATAGTGGTACACTCCACTGCACGTACCTGAGCCGCTTCAGTCACATCTTCTTTTATGGTAAGGGGATTCAAACCTGCCTTTGCACGCTCTTCATTTACCAGTTCCACAACACGCAGTACATAAGCATGCATGGACTGCTCAGAATCCTCTGTGCCCGGCTTGTTGGACTGATTATCGTCTTCTACCCCCGGCTTGTTGGACTGATTGTTGTCCTCTACATCCGGCTTATTGGTCTGATTATTGTCCTCTACACCCGGCTGACCGGTCTGGTTATTATCTTCCACGTCCGGTTTATTGGTCTGATTATTATCCTCTACACCCGGCTGATTTGACTGATTATCGTCTTCCACATCCGGCTTATTGGTCTGATTGTCATCCTCCACGTCCGGTTTATTAGGTTGGTTATTGTCTTCCGCGCCCGGTTCTTCCGTTTCCGGTTGGTTGCCCGGCAAACACGGAATAGTAATAATTTGTACATTTCCCCACTGGCAATTTCCCAGATAATCCTTCAGGAAATTGGAATTTCCCGTTATTACATCGCATCCCGAAAAAATACTTGTGATGTTTGTCCGATTCGTACCTACCCCCTGTAACGGTCTTGCTGCCATCGCCTGCATCGGAGTCGCCATGATTGTAGCCCCCATTAATGCTGCTGTAGCCAAATATGTGATTTTCCTCATTGTGAAAATACCTCCTTTGTGATTCTTTGTAACAATCTATCTCGTATATTCATTTCGTTATTATTACAGAATTGTTACGTATTTGTTACAAGGAGTATTCTAGCACAATGGTGAGGAAAAATAAACCGGTAAATCATGGAAGGGCTATCAATACATGGCGAGATTTTTGTCAAATTATAGGGGCAGACATATAGGCCGAAAATGATTCGCGATGAGCGTGTTTTCGGCCTATATGTCTGCCCCTATAATTTGATAAAAATCTCGCCGTGTAATAAAGTGGAGCAACGGACGATATATCGTCGGAAAGTGGTGCGAAAATACGCCCCTTAACCTCTGTTTGACTCAATATTTCTTCCGCTGCGCAAGCTCGCTATATATCAGCTTGTAATTCTCATAGCGTTCTGCACTGACCTGTCCCGTTTTCAGCCCCTCCTTTACACCGCACACCGGTTCATGAATATGGGAGCAACCGGTAAACTTGCAGCCTGCAGTCAATGCCTGGAATTCCTCGTAATAGGCCTCCAGTTCCTCCTTCTCCATATCGAAAACCGACAGAGAACTAAAACCCGGCGTATCCAGAATATAGGTATCCTCTGAAATCGGTATCAGCTGACTGTGGCGGGTAGTATGCTTGCCGCGCTCAATCTTTGTACTGATGCTGCCGGTTTCCATCCTGGTATCGGACTGCAACCGGTTAATTAGGGTAGACTTGCCCACGCCGCTTGGTCCTGCTACCGTCGTAGTCTTTCCTTTTAAGCAGGCAAGTATCCGGTCAATGCCGACATCCTCGGTAGCACTGACTACCAATGTCCGATAGCCTGCTTTGGAATAAATTTCCGCCAGCTTTTGACTGCTTGGTCCCTCCGTATTCTCCAGATCAGCCTTGTTAAAACAAATAATCGTTTCCAGTCCCTGCTGCTCCATTTGAATCAGAAAACGGTCCAGCAGATTCAAATTCACATCCGGCTTGCGAATCGCAAATATCACAAGGGCCTGGTCAATATTGGCCACTGCCGGACGGATAAGGCTGCTCTTTCTCGGCAATATTTCGCATATATTACCGGTCATTTCCTCTTCGGACAGAACCTGTACGGAAACATCATCTCCAACCAGAGGCTTTACGTTATCTTTACGGAAAATACCCTTGGCCTTGCACTCGTACATCCCCTTTCCGGGTATGTACACATAATAAAATCCTGCAATTCCCTTGGTAATTTTACCTTTAAACATCTCCTGCATATACTATTCCTCTAAGAAGGTCACTTCTCTGGTAAAGCTCTTGGAACGCTTCTCGGTTACCGCAGGTGTTGTCTCTGTTGCGGGTGTCACCACTACTTCGTAATAATACGTCATGGTGACGGTACCTTTGGAAACTACCATTCCGGAATAATCAGCTGAAATCGGGAAGGTGCTTGTAGAAGTACTGAGCAAAATCTTGCCATCCTCTGTTACCAATGAAACGTCCACCACATCACCGTTTTTATATTCCGGTGCTTCCGTGGCAGTAGGCGCTGCTATCTCGCCTTTAAAATAATACGTAGAAGGCTTTGCACCTTTACTGATCTGTAAATTAACAGAGACATTTTTCTCAATGTATGAACCTACAGGATAACTTTGGTAGCAAACCCGACCGGCTTCTACAGTATCATTGAATGCCTCTTCTACGGTTCCTACATTAATGCCTGCCGCAGTGAGCTCTGCTTTGGCCATATCAAGAGACATGCCCATAACATAAGGTACACGCACCTTATCTTCACCAAGGCTGACAACCAGTGCGACTGCCGTTCCCTTTGTAACTTTACGGCCGCCTTCCGGATTCTGGCTGATAACATATCCTTTTGCCACTTCATTGGTGTAGCTTTCGGACTTATTGACAATAAAGCCCTGCTGCTCTAAAATTGCTTTTGCCTCTTCATAGCTCTTACCGGCCACATTTTCTATTTCAATGGCTCCTGCGCCGGTGCTTACGGTAATCGCAACCACATCGCCCTCTTTTAAAATCGTTCCGGCTTCCACATCGCAAGCCAGAATTACACCGGCCTCGTATTCCATGGATTCCTCTTCATAAATCTGCACTTCTAAACCTTTGGCACGTAAAATAGGCACCATTTTCTGCTCTTTTTCTCCAATAACAGAAATCATCTCGATACTGCTGATGGTTCCGGTTTCTATCAGACTTTCTGTGGTAATATTAGATTCACTGTTTGAATCGGTGTAGGCACTATTATTACCTGGTGCATCAAAAAATCCAAAAATCTTGGAAGCCAGGAAAATAATCATACATATAATCAATACACCGATAACAGCCATAACGATGGTAGTTACCCTTTCTACTCTTCCTTCCTGCGCTTCAACCTCTTCTTCCTTCTCTAAGAGTTCCTCCGGAATCCGGTCTGTACGAAGTTTTAAAGAACCTGTAGGCGAAGATACCTGCCCTGTTCTGGTTCGGTGATTTTCCTCATACTCATCAATCCAGCCATTGGCATTAATCATTCTGGTAGCACCGCTTTCTTCCGGGTCAACCATCTGGACAAAATCTTCATCCGGATTTAAGAGCGCCTGCTTTAAATCCTCAATCAGGGCACCCATAGACTGATATCTGCGGTCTACAGCTTTCTGGCAGCATTTTAATACAATCTGTTCTACACTTATCGGAATCTCACTGATATACTCTCTCGGGCTCGGCATCGGCTCCTGAATATGTTTTATGGCAATCGCCACTGTAGTCTCCCCGTCAAAAGGCACACGACCGGTAAGCATCTCGAACAATGTGATACCCAAAGAATATACATCGCTCTTTTCATCACTGTAACCGCCTCTTGCCTGCTCCGGTGAGGTATAATGTACAGAACCCATTACGTTAGAAGTAACGGTGTTGCTGGTAGCCGCTTTGGCGATACCAAAGTCCGTAACCTTTACCTTGCCCTCCTTGGAAATAATAATATTCTGCGGTTTAATATCTCTGTGTATAATATGATTATTGTGCGCTGCCTCGATACCCATAGATACCTGAATCGCAATACTCACTGCCTCTTTAAAAGAAAGTCTGGCTTTCTTTTCGATATATTTCTTTAAGGTAATGCCTTCCACAAGCTCCATAATAATATAATGAATGCCTGCTTCCTCACCTACATCATATACATTCACAATATTCGGATGCATAAGTCCCGCTGCAGCCTGGGCTTCCACAATAAATTTGGAAACAAAATTGGCATTCTCACTGAATTCCTGCTTTAACACCTTTACTGCAACAAAACGATTTAATTTATGATCTTTGGCTCTATACACATCACTCATGCCGCCGGTACCGATTTTCTCGATAATCTCATACCGTTCCTCTAAAAGCATTCCAAGCTTAATCATAGACCTGCACTCTCCTTTCCGGCCTCTGCGGTTTTGACTAAAATAACGGAAATATTGTCAATACCGCCCTTTTCATTTGCAGCCTGAACTAATTTATTACAAGTAAATTCCAAATCCTCTTCCTGATAAATAATGGATAATATCTCCTCATCTGAAAGCATGTTGGTCAAACCGTCTGAACAAATTAATATCACGTCTCCCGGCTTGGTCTCTACATAAAAGAAGTCTGCATTGGCCTTTTCGAATGCACCAACCGCTCTTGTAATATAGTTTCTCTTAGGATGATTTTTGGCAGTCTCTCTGTCAATGCCGCCCTGCTGCACCAGTTCTGCCACATAAGAGTGGTCTCTGGTGACCTGTACCATTTTATTTTGTCTGACCAAATAAAGGCGGCTGTCGCCAATATTGGCTACGTTTAGTTTATTGTCAATACATGTAGCTGCCACCAGCGTGGTACCCATGCCCCTGAAATTCACATCACTTAAGGATTTCTCGTATAAATGGGTATTGGCATATTCAATTGCCTCTGCAAAAATATGCACCGGATTGGTCTGCGGGCTTACATTTACTTCTTTTTTTACGGTGTCAATGGCATATCTGGATGCATAGTCTCCTGCCTTGTGCCCTCCCATACCGTCTGCCAATAAAAATAAATTCGGCAGGTTTCCTACGGGAGTCAGGCTGATATCTACACAATCCTGATTAATTTGACGCTTTTTGCCGATATCTGTAACAGAATAGGCTTTTACCATATCAGGAATTCTCCTTTACATTTCTTTCTTATGTCTTCTGCGAAGCTGGCCGCAGGCGCCGTCAATATCACGTCCCATCTCTCTGCGGACCGTAACATTTAATCTATGCTTTTCCAATCTCATCTGAAAGGCCCGAATAGCCTCTGCAGTGGATTCTCTAAAATCTCTTTCTTCAATCGGATTCACCGGTATCAGATTGATGTGGCAATTCAAATCACCTACCAGGGCAATCAGTTCTCTGGCATCCTCTTCCGTATCATTCACGCCTCTTACCAAAGAATATTCAAAGGTAATTCTGCGGCCGGTCTTTTCAAAATAATATCTGCATGCATCCAGCACGTCCTCCAACCGATAGGTATACGCAATAGGCATCAGCCTGCGGCGCTTTTCATCGGTGGTGGCATGAAGAGACAATGCCAGTGTAATCTGCAGGTTTTCCTCTGCCAACTGCCTCATACGTGGAACAATACCACAAGTAGATACTGTAACATTTCTTTGGCTGATATGCAAGCCATTTTCGTCAGTCAGCATATGAATAAATTTTAAAATATTGTCATAATTGTCCATGGGCTCTCCGGTACCCATCACAACCAAATTGGATACCCTTTCCCCGGTATGTCTGGAAATATAATAAATCTGGTCCAACATCTCTCCCGGCAAAAGATTACGTTCCAGGCCGTCCAGTGTAGATGCACAAAATCTGCAGCCCATACGGCATCCTACCTGGGAAGAAATACACACACTGTTGCCATGCTTGTACTTCATCCACACGCTCTCCACTACATTGCCATCCGCCAGTTCAAACAAGTACTTGCGAGTGCCGTCTATCTGTGACTCTTGAAAAGTCACCATATTCAGGCTGGTGTAGGTGAAATTTTGCTCCAGTTTTTCCTTTAAGTTTTTGGAAATATTGGTCATTTCCTCATAAGAGCGTGCCAGCTTTTCATGCATCCACTGGTACAGCTGTTTTGCACGAAAAGGTTTTTCACCTAATTTATTCAATTCCCCGGTTAATTCTGCCAGGGTCAGTGATTTGATATCCGGCTTACCTTCTGCTGCCGGCATACCTTTTTCTGCATCTACATGGTCGCTGTCTGTTATCTGTCCGTCACTTTTGCACTTTTTACTGTTTTCATACTTGGTCTCGAATTCCATATGTATGCCTTTCTGCCAAACCATTTTATTGTTGTTTTTTATCGGGTATGTGAAATCAATTACCAAAAGTTATTTTATAACCTGTTTTCTGTGTAATCCGCTATTTCCTGCGGAATACGCTGATAAAAAATCCATCCGTCTCATGCACGGAAGGAATCAGCTGCAAATATCCTTCCCGGGTGGTTTCACTGCACAGTGCTTCCGGCAACTGTGTGTCTATATTCACTGCTTCAAAGCCAAGTTCCTGTAAAATATATGTCCGGTTGTCCTCATTCTCCATCGGATTTACGGTACAAGTACTGTACAGCAGAGTGCCGCCCGGCTTTACGTACTGACTGACCACATCCAGAATCTGTCGCTGCAGTTCCCTTAATTCCACCAGACTTTCCTGTGTTACATTATATTTGATATCCCGCTTTTTGGCAATAATGCCAAGACCTGAGCATGGCAAATCGGCAATGACTACATCCGCCTTACCAATCATTGTCTCATCCAAAACAGTAGCGTCCTGCACCTGTACCCGTATCTGGTCCAGACACATTCTGCCTGCATTTTCCTCAATAAAGGACACCTTCATATCGGAAATATCTCTGGCAATGACTAGCCCTTCCGGTCCGGTCTTCTCTGCAGCTAACATGGCCTTGCCGCCCGGTGCCGCACATACATCTAACACCAAATCACCGGCCCTGATACCGGCTGCCTCTACTGCTAACATGCTGCTCACATCCTGCACGGCAATCAGCCCCTGGGAAAATCCCGGAACCTGATGCATGCCTTCCAAATGGGAAATAGTGTATGCATAAGGCAAATACGGGTGTGCGGTTACTTCTATGCCCTGTTCCTTCATCTGATTAAGCAGTGACTCTTTGTCCTCTGCACTGACGCCGGACTTGATACGCACGGTAACCGGACTTACTTCCAAAAACTTCTGAAGCATCTGCTCTGTTACCTCTGCACCCAGCTCATCCAGCCACTTGTCCACCAGCCATTCCGGCATAGAATACGTGATAGACAAATAATCCGCCAGATTCGCTCTGTCCGGCATCGGTAAATGCTCCTTAGAGTCAATCAGCTTACGGAGTACACCGTTTACAAAACCTTTTAAATTCACAAATTTACGTTTTGCAGCCAGCTTTACCGCTTCATTGCAGACTGCTCTGTCCGGCACCTGGTCCATAAAAAGTACCTGATAAGCACTCATACGCATCAAACACCGGATTAGCGGCTTCATTTTATTAACAGGCGTATTAGAAAAAGCATTCAGCACAAAATCCAGATACATCCTACGCTCCAGCGTACCCTCTACAATACGCTTGATAAACGCCTTATCCTTACGCTCCAAATAATCATATTTATCTAAAGTACCTTTGATAAGCTTGTGAGAAAAGTCCTCGCCCTTCTCAATAGCCAGCAAAATGTCCAGTACTAATTCTCTTGTATTGACTGTGTTTACCATACGTAAACTCCGTCCTTCCTACTAAAATCCTAATCCCGGTTTGCCCGGGCTCATGCACCGCTCACTCTCCGTGAACAGTCTTGTGTCATAGCTGTATATTCAAAATACTCAATCATCCCGTCTGCGGCCGCCGAATAACAGCACCAGTCTTAAGAGCTGCAAAATAGAAGACGCTGCTGCTGCCACATAGGTCATGGCTGCCGCAGATAATACCTTCTTGCACATGCCCAGTTCTTCCTGCCCCAGAATACCTCTGCTGTCCAAAATCTTAATGGCTCTGTTAGATGCATTAAATTCCACCGGCAGCGTCACAAGCTGAAACAGTACTGCCAGAGAAAATGCCCAGATACCAATCTGTACCAAGGTATAATTGGATCCCAAAAGCACACCCAGCAAAATAATCGGAATACCAAGCTTACTGCCCAGATTCGCCACCGGCACCAGAGTGCTGCGCAGCTTTAACGGAGAATATCCTTCCGCGTCCTGAATGGCATGGCCGCACTCATGGGCCGCCACTCCGATGGCTGCTACGGAAGCACTGCCATAGGTACTGTCAGACAATCTAAGCACCTTGGACTTCGGGTCATAATGGTCTGTCAGATTACCGCCCACATGCTCCACACGCACATTACTAAGACCTGCATAATACAAAATACGCTGTGCCGCTTCTGCGCCGGTCATGCCCTGCATGGAGCGCACCTGCGCGTATTTATTGTATGTGGAATTCACACGGGCACTGGCCCATATACTGAAAATCGCTGCAATTAAAACAAGGATATAAGTCCTGTCAAATCCATAAAAAATAGGACTTCCGTAATAACCGAATAATAACATTCTCATTACCTCTCTTTACGCTTTCTGTAATCGATTCATGAATCTCAGGTCCGTTTCGCGAAATATTCATTCCATAGCGTCAACCGTTTTCACTTATCTTTATTGTACTTTTAAATAATATCCCTCTCATAAGAATGTGTATTATTGGCCCAATTTATCCCCTATCGCTACAGGATAGCCCAACAAAAAGTCTTTGCAGGCCATACGCTTTTTGCCTTCTATCTGAAGCTCGGTTATCTTGAGGGCGCCGTCGCCGGCTGCCACGGTAAAGCTCTGCTTATCCACAGCAATAACCGTACCCGGCTGCATGCCTGATTCGTTCTGTACTTCCGGTATCCCTACAACCTCAGCCTCCCAGATTTTCAGCTGTTTTCCTTTGTAATACGTATACGCACTTGGCCAGGAATTGAGTCCCCTGATCAGACGCTCCAACTCCACGGCAGATTTGTCAAAATCCAATTCCCCAAGCTGTTTGGTAAGCTTTGCGGCGTGAGTTGCCTTTGTATGATCCTGTGGGGTAGGCGTCAGCTTTCCCGTCTCCAGTAACGGCAGCGCTTCCACAATCGCTTCTGCTCCCAATACCATCAGCTTATCAAACAAACTGGCACCGGTTTCCTTGGGTTCGAGCACATATTCCTTGGTATATAAAATGTCGCCGGTATCAATCCCCGCATTCATCTGCATAATAGTCACACCGGTCTTTTCCTCTCCGTCAATCACCGCCCACTGAATCGGTGCCGCGCCGCGGTATTTCGGCAGCAAAGAGGCATGAATATTGACACATCCATACTTTGGAATGTCCAGAATTTCCTGAGACACAATCTGACCGAAAGCTGCTACCACAAAAATATCAGCCGGTATCTGACGAAGCTTCTCCACTTCCTCAGCTTCCTTAATACGGCGAGGCTGATATACCGGAATGTCATGCTTTAATGCCAGTTCCTTTACCGGTGTCATCTGCACTTCCTTGCCCCTGCCTTTTGGCTTATCCGGCTGGGTATATACTGCTGTAATCTCATGACCTGCTGCAATCAGCGCTTCTAACGCACCTGCTGCAAAATCAGGAGTTCCCATAAAAACAATCTTCATAAATTACCAAAACCTCTTTCTGTAAGGATAACCGTATCATCACTTTCATACGATTCCTCACCAACTGCTTCGGCCTGTTGTGAACAGTCCTCTTATTCCTCATCCTCGTATGTTACATCTACCAGAGGTCCTTCCACTCTTTCCACATAAAGATGTCCGTCCAAATGCTCCAATTCGTGACAAATAGCTCTTGCCAGTAATTCCTCTGCCTCTAACTCGAACCACTCCATATCGATGTCCTGTGCTTTAACTTTTACATAATTCGGTCTGGTCACCTGACCTGCCTTGCCCGGCACAGAAAGACAACCTTCCTGACCGGTCTGCTCGCCTGCCGTTTCCAGAATCACCGGATTAATCAATAAAATCGGGTCCTCCCCGGTACAGTCAATCACTGCGATTCTCTTCAAAATACCAACCTGCGGTGCTGCAAGGCCGACGCCGTTAGACTCATACATGGTTTCAAACATGTCGTCAATCAATTCCTCTGTTCTCGGCGTCATCATTTTTACTTCCTTACACACCTTCGTTAAAATCTCATCTCCCATTTCTCTAATTGTACGAATTGCCATTTTTCCATCTCCTTAAAATGTATTTACGGGGTCAAAATCATATTGCACGATTTCCTGCCCGCTATGCATTGTTATCTTTCGTTCATCCAGTGCATTTTTTAATAGTAATAGTGTTTCCGTTTTTGCCGCTTTTACATAAATCACATACCGATAAATGTCTTTTATCTTAGCAATGGCGGCCACAGTCGGCCCCAATACCTGAATCGGTTTGTTCTTCGTTAAAACCTTGAGATAATCTCCGAAATCCTCCGCAAGGGCTTTTACCCTGGCTTCCTTTTCCCCAAATATCTGAATGGCCATCATATGCCCTGCAGGCGGATACTGCATCAGTTCTCTGTAAGCCATCTCCTGCTCATAAAAGCCTTCAAAATCCTGAGCTGCCGCAAACTGTACGCTGTAGTGTTCCGGCTGATAGGTCTGAATCACCACCTCGCCGGGAAGCTTACCGCGCCCTGCTCTGCCTGCCGCCTGGGTTAAAAGCTGAAAGGTTCTCTCGCCGCTTCTATAATCTCCAAATGCCAAAGACATATCCGCAGCCAATACGCCTACCAAAGTCACCCCCGGAAAATCATGCCCTTTAACAATCATCTGGGTTCCTAACAGTACATCGGCTTGCCCTCCGGCAAAAGCCGATAGAATCTGCTCATAGCTGGCCTTGGTCTTGGTGGTGTCTGCATCCATGCGCAGTACCCGAATCTCAGGAAATAACTCCTTTAATTTCTCCTCGATTTGCTGGGTGCCCACTTTAAAACCCAAAATATATTTGGAACCGCACTCCGGACAAAGCTTCACGCCCGGGGCACTGTAACCGCAATAATGACAATGCAGCCTGCCATCCCGGTGCTCTGAAAGAGACACATCACAGTGAGGACACCGCATCACATGTCCGCAGCTTCTGCAACTGATAAAGCCGGAATACCCTCTTCGGTTTAAAAACAGCATAAACTGCTCTCTTCGCTGCAGCCGCTCGGCCATCTTCTGCTGAAGGCTCAGGCTGAAAATACTGCGGTTTCCATTTCTCAATTCTTCCCTCAGGTCTACGATCTCAACCCTTGGAAGAGCACCTCCTGTGAGACGCTTTTCTAATTTAAAAAGTTGAAACCGCCCCTGTTTTACCTGCTGATAAGCTTCCATAGAAGGAGTGGCACTGCCAAATACCAAACTGGCACCGCTCAGCCTTGCAACCTCCTCCGCCACCTCTCTGGCATGATACTTGGGACTTTGCTCTGACTTATAAGATGGCTCGTGCTCTTCGTCTATAATCACCAGTCCCAGATTTGGAAATGGTGTAAATAAAGCTGAGCGAGGACCGATAATTACCTGAATGTCACCGTTCATGGCTCTTTGCATCTGGTCGTATTTTTCGCCTGCGGACAGGGTAGAATTCATCACCGATACCTTGCTGCCAAATCTGGCGTAAAACCTCTTTAAAGTCTGATAGGTGAGAGAAATCTCCGGTATCAGCACTATCGCCTGCCGTCCTCTTTTCAGTATTTCCTCAATTAATTCTATATAAACAGCTGTCTTGCCGCTTCCTGTAATGCCGTGAATGTAATATTTGCCACAGTCATCAAGCGCTCCGATAATGACATCTACAATATGCTGCTGCTCCGCACTTAATGCAAAGCCCTCCTGCTGTATATGTTCCATATGCACAGGATCTCGGTATTGATT
Source organism: Lachnospiraceae bacterium (assembly GCA_017461685.1). Lineage (GTDB taxonomy): Bacteria > Bacillota > Clostridia > Lachnospirales > Lachnospiraceae > RGIG6307. The sequence goes on along the minus strand of JAFTXF010000094.1, from coordinate 10,881 downwards.
TTCGGTTTTCAGTGCAATATAACCGCTTTCTTCTAGAAGCTTTATCGTACCGGCACCGATTTCCAGCTTATGGTTTACCTCCTCCAGTGGAATCTCTTCCCTGTCTAAAAGTGCTTCCAACAATCTGGCTTTGGCTCTTTGATTGCCCTTTTCCTTGATGGTATCGTAGTAGCTTTGCAGTTCTTTAAGCGGCTTACCACGGCAAATGCTCTTTTTGACAATAGCCTTTACCGTATGCTTCACCAGCAGAACCGTCTTTAATGCCTGAATCATGGTCACGCCATAGCGGCGCTTGATAAAATCTGCCAACAGAATCTCCCGGCTTTCCATGGTGGTACTGCCTTCCTTTACGGAGACAATATCTTTGATTTTGGCCGGGTCAAAATCCGTCTCGCAGCTAATACCAATACAATAACCACTGATGATTTTATTGGCAGCACCGAACGGTACTATCACCTGACATCCTACCGTGACCTCCTCCGAAAGCGCCTCCGGAATCCGGTATTGGAAAGGGCGGTCTAATTTTTCATGGGTAATGTCTACAATGATGTCTGCATAAATTTCCATACCCTCTCCTTTCTGATTTTTTCCCGGGTAAGTGCGGAACCTGTCGGCAGCCTGCGGTTGCAATATATGTTCTGCTTCAGGGACGTTCTCACTCCATGAAAATACGTAACGGTACTAAGCTCAGGCTGCGGCTGCCACCTTGCTTTGCTAAGGACCGACGTTTTTCAAGGCCCTTCAGCCAGAACATATATTGCAACCGCAGGCTGCTGTCAGGTTCCACAATCCCTTACCATAACTATTTACACATATTCTCTTCCGTAAGGACTTCTGTAATCAGCACGCGCTCATCCATTGGATGCTTCACGCCCTCAATCTCCTGATAATCCTCATGCCCCTTGCCGGCTAACACGATAATATCCCCCGGCTGGCCATGCTTTATAGCATAGCAAATGGCTTCCTTACGGTCACAAATCTCCACATATGCGCCGTCAGTTTTGGCGATTCCGACCTTGATATCGTCTATAATATCCTGAGGCTTCTCAAAGCGTGGATTGTCTGACGTAATAATTGTCAAATCTGCCAGTCTGCCGCTGACCTCGCCCATTTCATAACGGCGAAGCTTGGAGCGATTGCCTCCGCAGCCAAACAGACAAACCAGGCGGTTCGGCTCATACTCCTTTAAGGTAGTAAGCAGGCTCACCAAAGACATAGCATTGTGTGCATAATCAATCATCAATGTAAAATCGTCAGAAACCGGCACCATCTCGATTCGTCCCTTCACCTTGGCCTCTAAAAGTGCTTGCCTGATGGCATCCTGACCGGCACCAAAGTGCAGACAAATGGCAATGGCAGTCATGGCATTATATATACTGAATCTGCCCGGAGATGCAATCTGTGCGGACAGAATATAGGAATCTGCCGGAATTTCTCTCTGATTGCAGCTCCCTTTTAAATAGCTTTTAACTTTCTCACCCATCACCCGTCCCGGCTGGCGAATCACCACCTCAAAAGCGGCTCCCAGACGGCCCGGTGTCTTCACAAGACGGGCATTCACCGCCTGTAAATCATTGGCATCACCAAAGCCGTAGCGCTCAATACTGCAGGTATGTCCGGCAATCACTTCATTCACATGACTGTCATCCCCGTTGACAATGCCTACCCGGCACTGCTTAAACAAACGCCCCTTACATGCTAAATACTCCTCAAAGCTCTCATGCTCAGCCGGTCCGATGTGGTCCGGCTCCAGATTCGTAAAAATACCATAATCAAATATAAACCCCTGGGTTCTGTGAAGCATAAGTGCCTGACTGGACACTTCCATAACGACTGCATCCAGACCTGCTTCCACCATCTCTGCAAAATACTGCTGTAAAGTATAAGATTCCGGTGTAGTATTGGCAGCAGGAATATGTCTGTCGCCGATAATCGTTTCAATGGTTCCAATCAATCCTACCTTTAAACCGGTATTCTCTAAAATAGCCTTCACCAGACACGCTGTGGTAGTCTTGCCTTTTGTACCGGTAATACCAATGGTCTTTAGCTTTTCTGCCGGATGGTCAAAGTACGCAGCCGAAATAAAAGCCATGGCATAACGGGTATCTGCCACCTGAATGACTGTGACATCCTCTGGTACCTCCACAGGCTTTTCAACAATCAGTACCTTTGCTCCCTTGTCTGCCACCTCTCCCGCATATGCGTGGCCGTCAAAAACAGCACCTGAAATGCAGATAAACAAGCATCCCGGGCATACCTTGCGGGAATCATTCACTACAGCGGTAACCTCACCTTCCACATTCCCCTGCAAAACTGTATATTCTAAACTCTTCAGTAAATAAGTTAAATTTGTGTTCAGTTTCATATTAACCTCCTGATAGGCATACTAACCGACTTTAATACTAAATTATCATACCACACTTGTAAGGATTTTTCAACCAGGGGATTGGGATGCATGACGAGTTTAAGAAATTATATATTATTCCAACCTTTCCTTCATATTTTCTTCCGCCTTTCTTAAGAAACTTCATTTGTTTTTTATGAAATGGACATATTTCTAACACATTTTTACGTTATAGTATATTACAGATAGTTGATACATTCACTATCTCCCCCTCATAAGAAAATGCAAAAGACCAGGGCAACCTGGTCTTTTGTATTAACAATAATATTTCATCTGTATCTGTAAATTCTCCCGCATCTGATAGGTATTTACTTGCAGAGTGTAAATCATATGCATCGGAAAAGCGCAGTTATATCGGTAAATCTTGTCACTGGCGCCGAGTCCGTATTTTTCCTCAAGAAAATCATGGAAAGGCTTCAAATCTCCGAATAAAACTACCTGATGGGTAGTTCCGTCAGTACTTCTTAAGGTATACCGGGCAGCATTGCCTTTCTGTCCCATAAGCTGGCCGTTTATCAGGGTCAGGTTTTTTTCCGCAAATAAAGGCTTGGTGTTGCCATTTCCGAAAGGCTCCAGACATTCCAGCTCCTTTGCCAGCTCAAGACTGGCCTGTGACAGCGGCATTGCCACATCAATATATACCTTTTCCGTAAAATTCTCTTCTGCCAAAGTACACTGGTTATTTAAACGCTCACGAAGTATTTCTATATATTCTTCCTTTGCCATGGACAGTCCTGCTGCCATTTTGTGACCGCCGAATTTGGTAAATAAATCCTTGCAGGCGCTTAGCTCCACAAACATATCATAGCATTCCATGGACCGGCCGGAGGCCTTGACACCTTCCTCAGCCTTGGTAAAAACCAGAGTTGGTCTGTGGCATGCTTCGCGAATGCGCCCTGCAATAATACCTGCCAGACTCTCGTGACAATCCGGTAAATACGTGACAATCACTTTGTCCCTGTCCCTTCCGGAAGCCTTTAATTCCCGGAGCGCCAGCTCTGTATTTTGTACCGTCATATATTTGCGGGTATCGTTTAATGTTTTTAATTCACTGGCAAATACCAAAGCCTCCTGCACATCCGTCATAGTTAAAAGCTTTAAAGCATATTCCGCCGTTTCCAAACGTCCGGTGGCATTTAAGCATGGTCCCAATAAAAAGCCCAGATGATATGCGGAAATTTTCTTATCCGTAAGCTCATAGGCACGAATCAAAGCCTCCAGTCCTACCGGCGGCGCGGTATTTAAAATCTGCAAGCCTTCCCGCACCAGAATCCGGTTCTCATCCACCAGCTCCATCACATCACAGACCGTAGCCAAAGCGGCATAAGGAACCAGACTTTGTATTACCGGATGCTCCTCTCCAAGAAGCACCTGTCCCAATTTCCAGGCTGTCACGGCACCACATATCCCTTTAAAAGGATACGTGTCGTCCTCCTGTTTCATATTTACGATAGCATCGGCAGGAGGCAGTCTGAAGCTTCGCACGCCGTCTTCCTCAACAAACGGTACTTCGTGATGATCCGTTACCACCACCGTCAGCCCCTTTTCCTTTGCAAAGGCAATCTGTTCTATCGCCGCAATACCATTGTCGCAGGTTAGTATGGTATCCACACCGTCAGCCACCGCATCTTCAATCATAGAAATATTCAGTCCGTACCCGTCTTTGATGCGGTGTGGCAGGCAATAATCCACTTTGGCCTGCATTTCTTTTAATATGCTCCACAAAATAAAGGTGGCGCAAATGCCGTCACAGTCATAATCGCCTATAATGCGGATATTCCGGCCCTGATTTACTTTTTCCCACAAAATAGCCGCCCCTTTATCCATATCCTTTAACAGATGGGGGTCGTGGAGACCTGTTAATACGTGTCTGTCATCAGCCGCTATATGCAATCCTGCTCCATTATCTTGAGGCAGTTCCTTCGTATGCATATTCGCCTGACTTATATGCAGGAAAGTCCGTGCCTGCTCTACTGTATCAATCCCCCGGTTTACCAAAATCCTGGCCAAAACCGGACTAATAGAAAGGGCGTCTGCCAAGGCAGACGCATCCCCTTTTTTATTCTTTAAAAACCATTTTTCCAATATTTTGCTCCCTCTCCGGCATTAAAGTTCCTGAATGGCATTGATCATGGCAGGAATAAACTGCTTTTTACGGGACACGATACCCGGCAAATAACAGGAACCTCCCTGCACCTTTGCGTGAAATGCCTGTTCCACAAAACGGGCACTGCTTTCGCCAAAACACAAAAGCTGCGTAGATTCGGACATAATATTCGTAAGCATGAAAAATACCATAGATACTGCATTTTGTCCTACTGCATTGGCCATAAGCGGCTTCACCTGCTCTCCGATTTCCTGCAAAATCTCACTGTTCATGGAATTAATCTGTGCCACGCCAAAGCTGATATTGCCGGACTGAAACTTCTTGAAATCCTGATAAAAAATCTCCTCGGCAGTTTTATCTCTTAAATTGCTGCCGGCCTTAAACATCTCATTTGCAAAGGTTTCCAGGTCAATCTCTGCAATCACGGAAAGCTGCAGCGCCGCATCCTGGTCATACTTAGTACAGGTTGGCGAGCGGAACATCAGGGTATCTGATATAATCGCCGCACACAAAAGTCCCGCAATATGCTTTGGAATCTCCAACTCCTTCTCCTGATACATCTGGAACATAATCGTTGCCGTACAACCCACCGGCTGATTGCGGAAGAAAATCGGCTGTATCGTCTCCAAAGAACCCAGTCTGTGATGGTCCACAATTTCTAAAATCTCCGCTTCCCCTACATTATCCACTGCCTGTGTCTTTTCATTATGGTCTACCAAAATCAATTGTTTCCTCTTGGCATTGATCAAATTACGGCGGGAAATAGTTCCGATACATCTTCCTGCAGAATCCAGTACCGGAAAATCTCGAATACGCAGCCGGCCCATGGTTTCCTTAATATCATCCACATAATCACTGGTATTAAAGGTAATCAGCTCGTCACGCTTCATCAGGAAACGAACCGGTATACTCTGATTAATCAAACCTGCCACTGTGTAGGTATCATACGGCGTAGTAATAATCACACTGCTGTTGCGCTTAGCCATTTCAATTACCCTGTCGGACACCGGACTGTCAATGGCCACAATCACACAGCTGACGCCGGCCTCAAGCGCGGCTAGCTGCATATCCTCACGGTCTCCCAAAATAATCAAATCATCCTCGCTGATATAGGACTGCATCGCCTCCGGCGTGCCTGCGCCCACAAACACCCTGCCCTTGCTGAATAAGCCCAGTTCATTACCAACCACCACCTTACCGTCAAGTGTGGCCGCTATATTTTTGTATTGGGTCTTTGCCGAAGAAAGAGGTGATTGATCGGAAGGCGCCATAAAATACTTGGCAATATCTCCAATGGTAATAATACCTTCCAAATGAGCACTTCCGTCTGTGATCGGCAGGGTCACAGCATTGCTTTCACTCATCAAATGCCACGCCTCACGAATACTCATGCCGGAATGCGCCTCCGGCGTCTTATGAATCTCCAAATCTCTGACCTGTACACCCACATCCAGTACAAAGTCCGGCTCCTCCACGCCAAAACGTTCTAATACAAACTCGGTCTCTTTATTAATCTGACCGGCACGCTTTGGTATGAATTTTACTCCATGGGTGGTTCTGGTCTTTATATCTGCATATGCAATAGCGGAACAAATAGAATCCGTGTCCGGATTTTTATGTCCGATTATAAATACTGTTTTCGTTTTTTGCATCGTTACTTCTCACCAAATCTCAGTTCAATTTGTTTTTTAATGGCCTCCACGCAGCCTCTGTAGCCAATCTTGCCGCTGTCCAGACACAGGTCATAATTTCTGGCATCCGCCCAGTCATTGCCTGTATAGTACTTGTAATATGTACCTCTGCGCTTGTCTACATCAGCCATGTGCTTTTTTAAGTCCTTTGGCTCCATACGACGGATTTCTCTGATACGTGCTGCACACTGTTCTTCATCTGCATGAATAAACACGCTGATGACATTTGGATAATCCTTCAATACAAAATCTGCACAACGACCGATAATAATGCAGGAATCTTCTTCTGCAAGTTCTTTAATAATCTTGGCCTGATAATTAAATAAATTATCATTAGACACAAAATCATCTCTGTCCGGCGGAATCAGTTCCCCAGAATATACCTTTTTGGCAATTCTAAAAAGTGAAGTAGCCTTGACCTTTTCATCTGCATTTGCAAAAAGCTTCTCGTTAATACCGCTGTCATCACTGGCTAATTGCAAAAGCTGTCTGTCATAGTAAGGAATGCCCAACTCTTCTGAAAGCATCTTGCCTATTAATCTACCGCCACTACCGTACTGTCTCGCAATTGTAATTACTATGTTCTGCATAACCTTACCTCCTACTACAATATTTTATAGGTTATGGTACATGATAAACCAGTCATGTCCATATTCCTTTTGTATATTTGTAAAAATATTATAACACCGGTATTTTTAATTGTCTATACACTTCTTCCGAGTGAAACGGCAATTTCTTCTGAGCGGAGCAGGAATTTTCTTCCGATGAATTTATCATTTTAATATTTTTCCCTTTTCATAGCTCCGCAAATCATGTACAATAGTATATAAAGTATACGAACAGGCGATTCCGAAATCCAATGGTACGACCTCGGGAATTACCTAATCATAGGCGTTTGCGAAACTCGGTGGCTGCCGGCGGAAGTGATATATATTCTGTCTCGGGGACGCTCCCGCTCCGTGAAAAGCTGCAGCGGTACTAAGCTCAGACTGCGGTTATCACCTTGCTTCGCTAAGGACCGGCGCTTTTCAAGGCCCCTCTACCGGAATATATATCACTTCCGCCGGCAGCCATCGAGTTTCGCAAACGCCTAGATAGCATTTATAATGGGAGGAGCATTATTATGAATTTACAGGGACGTCATTTTTTAAAGTTATTGGATTTTACCGCCGAGGAGATTACGTATTTAGTTGATTTGGCTGCAGAGTATAAGGAAAAGAAGAAACAGGGCATTCTGGTGGATGAATATAAGGGCAAGAACATTGCACTTATTTTCGAAAAGACCAGTACCAGAACGCGTTGTGCCTTTGAAGTGGCTGCCCACGACTTGGGTATGGGCACTACTTATCTGGATCCGGTGAGCTCTCAGATCGGCAAGAAGGAAAGTATTGCGGATACAGCACGTGTATTAAGCGGTATGTTTGACGGCATCGAGTACCGCGGTTTTGAACAGGCCAAGGTAGAAGAGATTGCCAAGTATTCCAAGGTGCCGGTATGGAACGGCTTGACCAATGAGTTTCATCCGACCCAGATGTTGGCAGATTTATTGACAATTCGAGAGAATTTCGGTTATTTAAAGGGGATTAAATTTACCTATATGGGCGATGCCCGTTACAATATGGGTAATTCTCTGATGGTAGTTTGTGCAAAGATGGGTATGCATTTTACCGCTTGCACCAATCGTAATTATTTTCCGGATGCAGCTTTGGTGGCAGAGTGCCGTGCCATTGCTAAGGAGACAGGGGCTACCATTACCCTGACGGAGGATGTGAAGGAAGGCACAACGGGCGCAGATGTTATTTACACAGATGTCTGGGTATCTATGGGTGAGCCGGACGAGATTTGGGAAGAGCGTATCAGACATCTTTACCCATATCAGGTCAATGCGGCTGCTATGGCCAATGCAGATGCAAATGCTATCTTTATGCACTGCCTGCCTGCATTCCATGACGTAAAGACGAAGGTAGGCGCGTTGATTGCAGAGAAGTTTGGAATCAGAGAGATGGAAGTTACCAATGAGGTATTTGAGTCACCTCAGTCAAAAGTATTTGAAGAGGCAGAGAACCGTATGCACACCATTAAGGCGATTATGGCGGCTACTTTGCCAAAGAGCAAGTGCTGATTTTGTAATAAATTAATTTTGTAAAAAATTGATTTGTAGTGAGCTGATTTTGAGACGGGCTGATTTTGCGATAAGGTGTTTTTGTATAATAGGGAATTGACCCCGGGCGGTGAGAGCGCGAACCAGATTTAAGTCAGGTGGGAGAAGCAATGTGTATGGATGTGGATAAGTGGCAGCAGTTTCATAATGGTAAGTGGATAGGCAGCAGGCTGATTCACAAACTTGTTACAGGCTCCACCAATGAGGATGCAGCGGCACTGTCCGGGGAACTGCCTCATGGGGCAGTGATTGTAGCAGATGCACAGACTGCAGGCCGTGGGCGAAGAGGCCGGACGTGGGTGTCCGGTGCCGGAGAGAATTTGTATTTTTCCCTGCTGTTAAAGCCGGATTTTGCACCGGATAAGGCAGCTATGCTGACGCTTGTCATGGCGCTGGCAGCAGCCCGGGGCATGGAACTGGTATATCAGGCTGCACGACCTGGAGACAGCGGACAGGCAGCGGGCAGCTCTCAAACGGGACAAAGGACTGGCGAAGGGGATGCTTCCATGTACGATACGTCGGAGGATACGGGCAGGGTACAAATCAAGTGGCCCAATGATATCGTAATACACGGCAAGAAAGTCTGCGGTATTCTCACGGAGATGCAGTTAGAAGCAGGCAGGATCAAATATGTGGTAATCGGCGTGGGTGTGAATATACACCCCCGGGATTTTGAGGCAGAAGGTCTGGCCCATGCCTCTTCTTTGGAACAGGAGCTGGGCAGTGCGCAGAGAGAGTATGTGAAGTGTCCAGCAGAACAGTTAATGAAATGTACCACGCAGGCAAAGCAGCCTGCGGGAAACTACGCAGAAGCAGAGGAGAACGGGAAAAACTGCATGGAGACAGCGTGGTTTAAGAGAAGCTCTACGGGGGCAGAAAAAGATACCCGGGAAGTATTGTTGAGCACTATTTTAACGCAGTTTGAACAGTACTATGAATTATTTTGTCAGGCCGGGAATCTGGCGCCGCTGCAGGAGATATATCAGGCCAGGCTGGTGAACCCGGGCCGGGAAGTGCAGGTGTTAGACCCCTGCGGCAGCTTCAAGGGCATAGCATCAGGTATTGATGAAGAGGGCCGGCTGTTGGTACAAAAGCCGGACGGCAGCGTGGCAAAGGTTTATGCCGGCGAGGTCAGCGTGAGAGGCCTGTATGGTTATGTATAGGAGTAGTGAAATGACAGACAACAGAATTGTATTGTGCGGTGCCAACGCATATGAACAAAAATATTATTTTAATGAGCAATTTAAAGCGATACCACAGTCTATCAAGGATGAGCTGCATATTATCTGCGTGCTTTTCACAGAGGAAGTAGGCGGTATTTTTACTTTGGTATTTGATGAGGACGGTACTTTGAATATAGAGACCAATGCGGAGGACACCGATATTTATTATGATGAAATCGGCAGCGGTTTACTGGTCAATAAAATCCGCCAGACCAGACAGGAGCTGTTTGAGTCTCTCAGTATGTATTACCGCGTGGTGATTTTGCATGAGGATATCAGCCAGCTTTTGGAGGAAGATTGAAAATAGGGGTGAATCTGCAGGCTTGTTATATACAGCCTGCACGAGATTATCAAATATCCCCGATATCCCCCGGGTTATGAGAAGAGAATAGGACAAAATATGAGTCAGTTAAAGATTGGAAATGTAATTTTAGAGAATAATGTAGTATTGGCTCCTATGGCAGGCGTAACAGACCTGCCTTTTCGCTTGCTGTGCAAGGAGCAGGGCGCAGGTTTGATCTGCATGGAGATGATCAGTGCCAAGGCCATTTACTTTAACAATAAAAATACCTATGAGCTGATGGAGATTGACCCTCAGGAATGTCCTGTTTCGCTGCAGCTTTTTGGATCGGATGCAGATATTATTGCAGAAATGGCCAAGCGTATAGAAGAGCGTCCTTTTGCCATACTGGATATTAATATGGGTTGTCCGGTGCCAAAGGTGGCAGGCAACGGGGAGGGCAGTGCCCTGATGCGCAATCCAAAGCTGGTGGCCGAGATTGTGGAAAAGACGGCCAGGGCTATTTCTAAGCCTGTAACCGTGAAGATTCGTAAGGGCTTTAACGAACAGGAGGTCAATGCAGTGGAGATTGCCCACATTGCAGAAGAATGCGGTGCAGCGGCAGTGGCAGTACATGGGCGGACCAGAGAGCAGTATTATTCCGGCAAAGCAGACTGGGATATTATAAGACAAGTGAAGGAGAGAGTGAAAATCCCGGTAATAGGAAACGGTGATATTGTGGACGGTGCCAGCGCCAAAGCGATGTTAGAACAGACAGGCTGTGACGGCTTGATGATTGGCCGCGGTGCCCAGGGTAATCCATGGATTTTCAGGGAAATACTTCACTATATGGAGACAGGGGAGCTGATGGCACCGGTGAGCAGGGAAGAAAAGGCAGCGGTTATCCGCCGTCATATTGACCTGCAGATGCAGTACAAGGGAGAATATACCGGCATTCGGGAGATGCGTAAGCACTTGGCCTGGTACAGCGCAGGCATGCCGGGGTCTGCACAGT
>JAFTXF010000093.1 GCA_017461685.1 Lachnospiraceae bacterium | reverse complement strand
TGTGAAGCGTGGACTGTTTTCCAACGAAGCAGGCAGCGGTTCTGCACCTTGTGCCGCAGCTGCTGCAGATGTAAGTCACCCTGCCAAAGCCGGATTATTTCAGGCCTTCGGTGTATTTATTGATACAATTATAATTTGTAGCTGCACCGCTATGATTATGCTGCTGACACCGACTGAATTGTTGGCAGGTCTGGAAGGTATGGAGCTTTTACAGACTGCGATGCATTTCCACTTTGGTGATATCGGCGTTATTTTCATTGCTGTTACTTTGTGGCTGTTCTGTTTCTCCACCTTTATCGGTATTTTGTACTATGCCCGCCCTAATGTAGCATACCTGTTTGGTGACAACTGGGTTTCTCAGACAGCCTACAAGGTTCTTGCTCTGGTGATGTTATTTATAGGCGGCCTTGCTACCTATCATTTCGTTTGGGATTTGGGTGACCTGGGTGTAGGCCTGATGACCGTATTTAATATGATTGCTATTATTCCAATGTGCGGCCCTGCTGTGAAGGCACTGAACGAATATACCGCAATGCGCAAGAAAGAGAAGAAATAATTTCGTTTTTCAGAGTATCCTATTCATATAAAAATAGCCTTCCATGTAAGGATTTACGTAAATCCAACATGGAGGGCTGTTTTTATGATTTATTTATCCAGCACTTTTCCTATACCAAGGTTTCCGAATCCAGAATTCCCTTCTTCTTTCCGGTACTCTTACGATACACCGCCGGCGACACCCCCAACTCTCCTTTAAACAGGCGGGCAAAATTCTGAGGGTCCAGTCCCACTGAGGTTGCCACCTGGGCAATACTGCAATCACTGCGCTCCATTAGCACACAGGCCTTTCTGATACGCAGCTGAGTCAGATACCGATGGGGCGACTGTCCGGTCTGCTCTTTAAACAATGTTGAAAAATAGCAGCGCTCCAGCCCCACGCTTTTGGCCAGCTCTCCCACGGAAATCTGCTCATAATAGTGGGCCTCCATAATGCTCATTGCCTTTTGAATAGAGCTGTTTTTGCTGATAGCAGAAGAATAGCGCAGCAAGGTTCCCAATATATGATAGAGACAGGCCGTCTGTCTGAGTGCAAGTCCCGGGTCCTTCTCATCTTCCATAGACAGAATCTTCTCCATCTGCTCATTTATCGCTTCAAAAGCATCCGCCGGTACAAAAGGAGCTTCAGAGGTAATCCCTGCCTGAGCAAGGATTCGGCCCACATGGGCTCCGTCTACAGCACACCATATGCCCCGGCGGGGATTGTCAAAGGAAGCCGTGTGGGTTACCGTATCACCGGGAAGCAATATATAGCAGTCTCCCGGCCCTACCGGGTACTCTTTTCCATTTACCACCACAGAGCCGGTACCGGAGGTGCAGCATTCTATGATATATAAATCACGGATTACCGGTCCGTAGCAGTCGCCGGGCTTCACAATGTCCCAGGAGCAAAAACAAACTACCGGTTCCTCCTGATGTAGATTTCCTGAATTTTCAAGTAACAGATCACACCTCCATCAAACAAATTGAGGATTTTCCCCAACAAACATCTATTGTATTTCCACTACATTTTGTTACAATAAAATAAAACATAAAAAACAACAAAGAAAGGAAATACTACAATGAAAAACAAAAAATTAAACGTTGCCGTTATCGGCTGCAGCACTATGGGCCAGTTGCATATGGGCGGTGTTATCGCCAAAGAGGCTGCCAATCTGTATGCAATCTGTGACTCTGCTCAGGAACAAATTGACGCTTGCTTAGAAAAGCTCTCTGTTACTCCTGAAAGAATCGTAACTGACTGGCGCGACTTAGTAGATGATGCCAATATCGACGCTGTTGTTATCGTTACACCGGACCAGACACATCTGGAAATGACCGAAGCCTTCTTAAGAGCAGGCAAGGATGTACTCTGCGAAAAGCCGATGGCTTTAACTGTTGCAGAATGTGAGTCTATGATTAAGACTGAAAAGGAAACCGGCCGCAGACTGATGATTGGTCAGGTTTGCCGCTGTACTCCTGCTTTTGTATTAACTCACAAGCTTATCTCTGAAGGCAGAATCGGCGAATTATACTTTGTAGAAAGTGAGTATGCTCATTGCTACGACCACGCACACGGCTACAATAACTGGCGTGTAAATCCTAACCGTCATGCTGTTATCGGCGGCGGCTGCCACGCTATCGACCTGCTTCGCTGGATTGCAGGCGACCCTACAGAGGTTTACGCTTTGGCTAACCACAAGTGTCTGCCTGACTGGCCGGTAGATGACTGTACTATCGCCCTGTTCCAGTTCCCGAATAATGTAAACGGTAAGGTACTTACCTCCATCGGCTGTAAGAGAAACTACACCATGCGTTCTGTATTCTACGGCACTAAGGGCACTATCATCTGTGACAACACCTCACCGACTATTACATTATTTGAATGCGGTGAGCCTTTAGAAAACGGTGAAGCCGGTTACACCAACCCTCAGGAAATCCCTGTAGAAGTAAATAACCACAATGTTACAGCAGAAATCGACTTATTCATCGATGCTCTGATTAACGATACTCCTTTACCGGTATCTTCCAAAGAAGGTGCAAATACTGTTGTTGCCTGCTGCGCAACCGTTGAATCTGCTGCAAAGAGACAGCCGGTTAAAATCAACTATCCGGAATATTAATTTTATAGTGACATAAAACAATTTTATTGTCAATACATACGAAGAGGCTGCATGCGGATGATTTTTGTTACTTTTCATCCAATCCACATGCAGCCTGTTATGTTTTATAATTTAACAAAGTACTCCTCGTACCATACTAAGAAGCTGTAAATCGTCCAAACCTTTCTCCAGTTGTCGGAATTGCCGCCAATATAATCGTCAAAGATAGCCTGTATCTCCTCTGTGTGAAAGAATTGTGCAGCCATTTCACTGTGGAACTTCTCCTGCACGTCCTGATTGTAGCGTTCATCTGCCAGCCAAATACGAATCGGTACGATAAATCCCAGCTTCTTACGGAAGGCAATCTCCTCCGGAAGCACTTTTGCTGCAGCGGTTCGAAGGGCAACTTTATTAAATTCCTCATTCACCTTGTATTTCGACGGCATGCGGGAAGCAATGTCAAAAATTCTGGTATCGGTCAGAGGCATGCGGATTTCAAGGCCTGCTGCCTCACTCATCTTATCTACATTTAAGTAAATATCGCCCTCCAGCCAAATCTGAATATCCACATCTGACATCTTGGAAAGCGGGTCCAGACCTTCGTTCTCCTCATAAATTTCTTTGGCCAGATTAATCGGCAGTACGCCCTCATGATAATTTTTCAGAATGCGCTGCTTCTCTTCTTCCTTCATGATATTGGTATTGCCCACATAAAAGGTCTTGAGATTGTCCCCGTAACGCTCTGCATTGCGGTACATATTATAGCCGCCAAAGAATTCGTCCGCGCCTTCTCCGGAATAACAAAGCTTCGTATGCTCCGCAGTTGCTTTACAGCCCAGTGCAAAAGCGATGGCGGAAGCGTCACCCAAAGGCTGCTCCATATGATACATGACATATGGGACAATGGCAAAATATTCCTCGGGGGTAATCAGGCAACGTCTGCTTTCACGTCCGAGAAGCTTGGCAGTCTGTCCGGCAAGATCGGACTCGTCAAAACGCGCTTCCTCGTAGCCACAGGAATTCGCCACCTGCACATCAGACATGGCCAATACATAGGAAGAATCCACACCGCCGGACAAAAAGGACTCCGCATATTCCTCCGGGGTCTTTACCTCCGACATAATATCTGCAATCGTACTGTGAATCTCCTCAGCCCAATCCTCCAGCGACTTGCTGGCGTCAGGATGAAACTCCGGCTTCCAGTAACGCTCTATTTTCAGCTCCCCTTTCTGCCAAATCAGGAAGCGTCCTGGCAAAAGCTTTTTGACTCCCTTAAAGAAGGTATCCTCTCCGGCCACATAGGTGAGGCTTAAATAAAGCTGCAGCATCTCCTCATTCAGTTTCTTCACGAAGCCCGGCTGCTCTATAATCCGGCGAATCATGGTGCCATACAAAAGGCTGCCGTCCTCTGTCTGATAATAGTAAAACGGCTTAGTGCCAAAAGGGTCTCTTAAGCAAAAGAGCTTCTCCTTCTCTGTATCCCACAAGGCAAAGGCAAACATGCCATGCATATGCAGCGCCATATCCTTTCCCCAGGTCTCGTATGCCTTGATTAAGATTTCCTGTTCACGTTCCTCTCGCGACAACGTCTTATCGACTCCAAGCTCCTGACAAAGCGCTACCCAATTGCGAATGTGTCCTCTGTATTCCTGAACCTTTATCATAAATGTGCCTTTCCTTTTCCTGTTGTAACTATAATCTTACATATACTCTGATTCATCTAAATATTATTTCTATCATCTAGTGTATCACAACCGGCGATATTCGACAAGAAGCATTGGACCAAGGCTTTTACCTCAAACTCATCTCCACATAATCCCTCTTCTCAGAGATACTCATATAAGCCGGTCTGATAATTTTGTCCACATTAATCAGTTCCTCAATGCGGTGCGCACTCCACCCTGCAATTCTCGCAATAGCAAAAATCGGTGTGAAAAGCTCTAACGGAATACCTAACATACTGTATACAAAGCCACTGTAGAAGTCCACATTGGCACTGACACCCTTGAAAATCGCACGTTCCCCGGCAATCACCTGAGGACCCATTCTCTCTACCATAGAATACAAATCGTACTCCTCATGCAGTCCCTTTTCGGTGGCCAGGTCTTCTACGAAGCCTTTAAATACCTGGGCTCTCGGGTCAGACAGCGAATATACCGCATGCCCCATGCCATAAATAAGTCCCTTTCTGTCAAAAGCCTCTCTATGCAGGAGTTTTTGCAGATAAGCCCTTACTTCGTCCTCGTCCTTGGTGTCCTTGACATTTTTCTTTAAATCCTCCATCATCTCCACAACCTTGATATTGGCACCGCCATGCTTTGGTCCCTTTAAGGAAGACAGCGCTGCCGCCATAGCTGCATAGGTGTCCGTACCGGAAGAAGAAACTACATGCGTGGTAAAGGTGGAATTATTACCGCCGCCATGCTCCATATGAAGCACAAGAGCAAGATCCAATACTCGCGCCTCTAACGGACTGTATTGCATGTCAGGACGCAACATCCGCAAGAGATTTTCTGCCGTAGACAAATTCGGGTCCGGTCTGTGTATGTACATGCTGCCGTCCTTTTCATAATGATTGTATGCATGATAACCGTATACCGCTAACATCGGGAACTCACTGATTAACATCAAGCACTGTCTCAGTACATTCGGAATGGATAAATCAGACACTTCATTATCATAAGAAGCTAACGTCAGAACACTTTTAGATAAGGAGTTCATCATATCCTTACTTGGTGCCTTCATAATAACATCGCGAACAAAATTGGTCGGCAGCTGACGCATAGCAGAAAGCAGCTCCTTAAATTCCTGCAATTGCTCCCTGTTTGGAAGCTCCCCAAACAAGAGCAGATATGTAATCTCTTCGAAGCGCAGATTATCCTGCTGACCATGCCCCTTTACCAAGTCCAGTATATTGTAGCCCCGGTAGTAAAGTCTACCGTCACAAGGAGTCTTTTTCTCATCAATCATATCAAAGGATTCAATGGTAGATATCTTCGTCAGTCCCGCAAGCACACCCGTACCGCTCTTATCACGCAGTCCTTTCTTTACATCATATGTTCCAAATAATGTACTATCGATAGCACCTACCTTCACACACTGCTCTGATAACACCTCGATTTTTTCAATTAAATTATTTGCCAGCACCCTGCCACTTCCTTTCTACTAAGATTATTTGTACATTTTGCAAAACGGAAGTCCCAAAACCATGCGTTCATATCCATATGGAAAAGCATGATTTCGGGACCAGCTCAATTTTATTATATACGAATTTGGTACGTTACGTCAATAAAGTGTTGTCGCCAAAATATTAAAGTTTAATAAAGAAACTGCTGTCTGCCCGGCAGCACCTCTGTCAGGCTACTTCCACCACACCGTCTTCCTTCACGGTAATAGTCATACCATCCTTGACATAGTCCAAAATTTCTTCTCCGAGAGAATCAATAACAGGCATTCTGGCGCTGTCAGCCTCCAGCCATACATCGGCCAGGATTACGCCGGCGCCTGCCAGAGAATCAATCGGCTTAGAGAAAAGCATGCAGGCAGGCTGTCTGCCCATGGAGCAGGCACAGTATAATACCAGTCCGCCTGTGGTAGAACCAATGGTCTGAGGCAGACAAAGTGCCTTTCCTGCCATCTGTTTACCGTACAAATCCGGATTGTTCTGGTCTCCGCTGGTTGCTTTCTTGTCGCCAAACTGCAATGCCTTTTGGAAGGAAGCCAGGGTATTCAGACCGCCATGGGATACCAGTGCCTCAGCAGAGACGGTTCCCGGAGCTACTACTCGACCTTTAAATGTTTTCATTATCGGTTGCCTCCCTTCGTAATCTGAACTAAAATCTCATCATCAGTATAATAACGTGCTGTGGTGTATGTACGCAGCTTATTGGATGAAGTAATGACCGGCATCTTGCCGCACAGAGGATTGTTCATATACATTAACGGACAAATGTAAGAAACGATTACGCCTGTCTTCTCCAAGCGGGCAGCGTATTCTGTCTCGTTAAACTTTTTGATCACAGCCGGTGCCGCAGTAAATACAGTAGGAACCAAAACCTTTGTATTGCCTGCTTCCTTTAACGCTGCTTCGATCTTGTCCGTCCAGCTCTTTAACTGCTCCAGACTCATGTGAGGGCATCCCATAAAGCAAAGCTTCGGCTGTGCGTCCGGATTCTTCCAGATAACCGGATAGCTGTCGTAAACACGCTGAAGTTCCGCATCATCAATCACATATACCTGTGCATTTTCCGCAATCAGGCTTTCCTTCTGTTCCTTTGCCTCCGGAGTCAGATTGTCAATGTGGTATAATCCAACTGCGCCGTTAGAAGCAGTCGCTGCACCAAAATCCTTTAAATAGGTACATGTAGCATCATCCAATTTCGTACCCAGCCATTTATCCAGTCCCTTTACATACGGAACCGCTTCCATCACCTTCATACCGATGGCGGAGCCCAAAAGCTGTGCCTCCGGCTTCTTGGTAGTTTTTACTTCCACAATCCAGGTTGCTTTTCTGCCTTCATCGGTTACCAGACCAAAGTACGGCACATAGCCCACGATAGAACCCATAATATCAATGATACCGGAATTTCTGTTACATCTTGCACCTAAAACAGAGTTTGCGTAAACTACGGCAGAGGACTCGGACCAGCTGAGAATATCGCCCTTTTCAGGCTTATTGCCTACTTCATCCATGTAGCAGGTACAGGTGAAAGCATCCTTTTCCATAAGACCCAGCTGCTGAAGCTGTTCCTCATAGAAATCCTGTCTGGTGTACATAATCTTGTTAAAAATCAAGTTCTGCAAAAAATTCTTCGGTACCTTCGGGTCGCACGGTCTCGGGTCCATGGAAAATTTCTGCTGAGAAACCACGCCGTCGTCAATAAGCTTCGTCATCAGGTCATACACCGGACCTAATGCTTTTAAGCCGAAGCTGGTTACCAGGTGATTGTACTTGCTGGTCACCGGAATCAGCTTTTCTGCACCAAATAATTCGCCGTAACGGATCACGGATTCCATAACCTTGGCCAAAGTTTCCCCTTTTTCGCCGTTTAATATGGCTTTTTGTTCTTCATTTAATATCATAACTGTATTGTTCACTCCTTATCATTTTGTACATACGCTTCCTGCATGTATACTTCTATATCTGCATACTTTCTGCATGTTTCATGCCTATGTTCACATGCTTCCTGCATTTTCAGGGCTATGTTTGCATGCTTACTGCTTTTCTCTGCCTACGTTCGCATACTTCTATAATTTCATGCAGACATCCCATGCGCTCCAGATAACGGTCCGCAGATTGCCCACATTCTTGGCATCACCGATAATATGTACATTTTTCTTCTTTGCAAATGCAGGTGCAGGTGTATAACCGATTGAAAAAATAACATCATCTGCTTTGATTGCAGCAGTATTGCCGGCTTTATCCTTTACAATTACACCGTCTGCAGTAATCTCGTTTACACCGGATTCCAGATGTACTTCCACCTTATTGGCATTGAAGAAGTCGCGCAGGTAGCTGGAGTTTGCCAGACATACACCGTCTGCTACAATCAAATCGTTCTTCATTTCTACAATGACAGGCTCCTTACCTTCCAGGTACAGGTCATAAGCAATTTCACAGCCTGTAAGACCGCCGCCTACAATCACAACCTTCTGGCCAACCGTTTTCTTGCCAAGGAGGTAATCCACTGCTTCGATGGCCTTCTCGCCGCCCTTAACAGGAAGCTTTTTCGCTTTGGCGCCTGTTGCCACGATAACCTCATCTGCCTGCAATGTCTCGATATCAGTTACTTCTTTATTGAATACGATTTCAATCGGATACTTACTGATTTCTCTTTCATACCATGCAATCAGCATACGGTCCTTTTCCTTATAAGAAGGAGCTGCCGCTGCAATAAAGATACCGCCGAGACGATCGCCCTTTTCATAAAGGGTCACCTTGTGGCCGCGCTTTGCGAGGAGGATTGCAGCTTCCATACCGCCGATACCGCCGCCGATCACAGCGATATTTTTCACCTTCTTGGCCGGTTCGATTTTGTATTTGTCAGACTGCATTACTCTAGGGTCCAGAGCACATCTTGCAATATGGCTTGCGTCATAAATGGACTGCTGATTTGCAACACCCTTGTAATGTGACATATTGAAGCAAGCGTTGTGGCAGCAGATACATGGGCGAATATCCTCCATGCGGTTTTCAATGAGCTTGGTAACCCACTCCGCGTCAGCAAGGAACTGACGTGCCACACCAACACCGTCAATAAGTCCTTCTTCTACAGCCTTGGCACCTACGTCAGGCTCCATACGGCCTGCACAAACAACAGGAATATCTACAAATTTCTTGATATGTGCAACATCCTCAAGATTGCAGTTTAATGGCATGTACATTGGCGGATGTGCCCAGTACCAGGAGTCGTAGGTACCATTGTCCGCATTTAACATATCATAGCCTGCATCCTGAAGGTACTTGGCTGCTTTTTCACTTTCTGCCATATCGCGGCCGATTTCGGTATACTCTTCACCCGGAACAGCACCCACACAGAAATCCTTTACCTTAGAGGTAACAGAATAACGCAGGGATACCGGATAATCCTCACCGCAGCTTGCTTTAATGGCCTTTACGATTTCTACCGGAAAGCGGTAACGTTTTTCAAAGGAACCGCCGTACTCGTCAGTACGTTTGTTGGTGTATTCCAGGGTAAACTGGTCTAACAGGTAACCTTCGTGTACTGCATGCACTTCCACACCGTCTACACCTGCCTCTTTACATAAAGCTGCAGTCTTGGCAAAAGCATCGATAATCTCCTCAATCTCCTTCTTCGTAATGGCACGGCAGGTCATCTTTTCAGACCAGCGGCTCGGAAGCTCACTGGGACTTGCACTCTGGTAAGGAATATTGATAATCGGTTTGATAATATCACGTACTACCGGCATATTGTGCAGTATAACCAAAGGGGTAGGAATCGCCCAGGAACGGCCCATGCCGGCTGTAATCTGAATGAACAGCTTGGCACCGGTCTTGTGAATTTCATCCATAAATTCCTTCAGTTCCACAAACATCTTTTTGTTCTGCCACAGCCACTGACCCATAAAGGTACTGCGAATCGGCGCAATACCGGTAATCAGTAAGCC
>JAFTXF010000092.1 GCA_017461685.1 Lachnospiraceae bacterium | reverse complement strand
TTAATTTACTTACTTAAAACTGTGCATGCTTGTACAATTACTTTGCGTAATCAACAGCGCGGCTCTCTCTAATAAGATTTACTTTAATCTGACCTGGATATTCCATTTCAGCTTCAATCTTCTTAGAAATGTCACGAGCCATTAAAATCATATCTGCGTCAGATACCTGCTCTGGAACTACCATTACTCGAATCTCTCTACCTGCTTGAATAGCAAAAGATTTGTCTACACCTTTGAAATTGTTTGTGATTTCTTCTAATTGTTTTAATCGGGTTGTATAAGCTTCAAACGTTTCACGTCTGGCACCCGGACGTGCAGCAGAAATCGTATCTGCAGCCTGTACCAAACAGGAAATTAAAGAATTTGGCTCCACATCACCATGATGAGACTCTACAGCATTGATAACCGTAGCATTTTCTTTGTACTTCTTACAAAGCTCTACACCTAACTGAATGTGAGTACCTTCCATCTCGCGGTCAACGGCTTTACCGATATCATGTAACAAACCTGCACGCTTTGCAATTCTGACATCCAAGCCAAGCTCTGCCGCCAGCAAGCCGGAAAGCTGTGCCACTTCCACAGAATGCTTCAATGCATTCTGTCCGTAACTGGTTCTGAATTTCATCTTACCAAGTAAGCGAATCAATTCCGGATGTATGCCATGAACACCAACTTCAAGAGTTGCTGCTTCACCTTCCTCTTTAATCATAATTTCGACATCACGCTGAGCCTTTTCCACCATTTCCTCAATACGAGCCGGATGGATACGACCGTCAACAATCAGCCTCTCAAGGGCAATCCTTGCTACCTCTCTTCGAATCGGATCAAAGCTGGACAACACAACTGCTTCCGGAGTATCGTCAATGATTAAGTCTACACCTGTCATAGTCTCTAAAGTACGAATATTACGTCCTTCTCGACCAATGATGCGACCCTTCATCTCGTCGTTCGGAAGCTGTACAACAGAAATCGTTGTTTCAGATACATGGTCAGCTGCACATTTCTGAATAGCGGTAACCACATAATCTCTTGCTCTCTTGTCTGCTTCTTCTTTTGCTCTTGTGTCCATTTCTTTAATCATAAGAGCGGTTTCATGTTTTACTTCATCTTCAACAATTTTCAATAAGTAGTCTTTTGCCTGGTCGGAGGTAAGACCAGAGATTCTTTCCAGTTCCTGTACTCTTTGTTCGCTAAGCTTAGAGATTTCTACTTTCTCTTTTTCAAGAGCCTTTTCTCTCTCTACTAAGCCTGCTTCTTTCTTTTCGATAGCATCTGATTTTTTATCGATGTTTTCTTCTTTCTGCTGAACACGTCTTTCATAACGCTGAACTTCTGCTCTGCGTTCCTTAATCTCCTTATCCAATTCGTTCTTTGCACGGATGGATTCTTCTTTAATCTCTAAAGTGGATTCACGCTTCTTTGCATCAGCAGTTTTGAGAGCTTCATCGATAATTTCTCTAGCCTTTTCCTCTGCGTTACCAATCTTCTTCTCGGATACATTCTTACGATATGCAATGGTGATTACAACGGTAACCGGAATAGCTACTACGAGACATGCCAGAACTATCAGACAAACTATGCCGATAGACAACATACAGGAAGCTCCTCCTTATTAAATTTTTGTGTACTATTTGTATAAAAGAACAAATTGCAAATACACTCTTTTAATTGTAATGTAAAAATTGCATAATGTCAAGGAAAAATCTACTTGTATTTTTCGTAATTTTCTGTTACACGCCTATCCGACTGCTATCAAAATATTTTGATGAATACGGAGGCACTTTCACCACTCCTGAAACATCTCATCCGCATATAAGCAACGCCTGATGTCTTCCGGGCTGTATCCTTTTCGATATAAATAATTCATCATTCTGGCAATTTCTTTTCTATCTGCCTGCGCGGCATCAAATCCTTTTTTGCGAATCAATGACATAATCTGTGCAGTTTCATCTGCAGGCTCATTGTCTTCTTCAAATTGCTGCCAAACACGTTCTGCTGTCTCCTGACTAATACCTTTCTTATACAGATCCTGCAGAATTCTGCGTTTGCTGCGACTGGCACCATAACAACGAATATATTCCTCTACATATCTGTCATCATCCAAATAATGATAAGAAGCCACATAATCCAAGGCATCGTCAATCATGTCTTCCGGATATCTGTTCTCGAGAAGCTTACGTCTAAGACTCTCTCTTGTATAACTTCTCTTCTGCAAAAGTCCCATCGCCCGAAGTTTCACACGCTTTGGCAGCACTTCCTCCAAAAGTTCCCTGCAAATCTCCGGAGCCAATACTTCACCACAAACTATATGATACTTTCTCAATTCCCCTTTGTAAAGCGGAAAGATAAGGTGCCCATCTAAACGGACGAGCACCTTTCTTGTATTGTATTCTGTAATATCTGTAACTATCATAGCGTCAGATTATACTTCCTCTTCTGTACCAGCTTTGCGCGCTGACTTGGCTGCAGTCTCGCTGCTGCCGGCTGTCACGGTGTCTGCCTGTAATCCATAATGTTCACGAACCTTTTGTTCTACTTCAAGTAATAACTCCGGATGCTCCTTTAAGAATGTCTTGGTGTTCTCTCTGCCCTGACCAATCTTATTGCCTTCGTAAGAATACCATGCACCGGATTTACGGATCACATCACAGTTAGCAGCAAGATCGACGATATCACCCACTGTAGAAATACCTTCGCCAAACATAATATCAAACTCGGCCTCCTTAAACGGCGGAGCAATCTTGTTTTTTACAACCTTAACTCTGGTACGGTTGCCGATCACATCTCCACCCTGCTTTAAGGATTCAATCCTTCTGACATCCAGACGCACAGAAGCATAGAACTTCAGCGCTCTGCCGCCGGTAGTCGTCTCAGGATTACCGAACATAACACCAACCTTCTCACGGAGCTGATTAATAAAGATAACGGTACAGTTAGACTTGCTGATAACACCTGTCAGCTTACGCAGTGCCTGAGACATAAGTCTGGCCTGCAGACCTACATGCGAGTCTCCCATATCACCGTCAATCTCAGCCTTTGGTACCAATGCGGCAACAGAGTCTACTACAATAATGTCAATAGCACCCGAGCGTACCATAGTCTCAGTAATCTCAAGAGCCTGCTCCCCGTTATCCGGCTGGGATATATATAAATTATCAATATCCACGCCGATATTCTTCGCATATACAGGGTCAAGGGCATGCTCAGCATCAATAAAGCCCGCAATACCGCCTCGCTTCTGTACCTCAGCAATCATATGTAATGTAACAGTAGTCTTACCGGAAGACTCAGGACCGTAAATCTCAATAATACGTCCTTTTGGAATACCTCCAAGCCCTAATGCAATATCCAGACTAAGTGCACCAGTAGGTATCGTCTCAACATTCATCTGGGCAGAAGAATCTCCCAGCTTCATAACTGCACCCTTGCCGTATTGCTTTTCAATGTGTCCTAATGCTGCATCAAATGCTTTCAGTTTCTCATTTTTATCCATGTTCTATCTCCTTAATCTCTCCAGGTCTCAGTAATAAAACAGTAAATCCGGGTAGCTGTTCACAGAAACAGTACCAAACCCTATCCCATCTATGTCAAAAGGGAACAAACGTTCTGTCTGATATTAGAATAAAACATATGTTCGCTTTTGTCAACACTTTTTTGAAAAATTGCAAGTAAAAAGTGTTCAAAACCCTGACACTTTCACACCTTATATCATTTCCTGGTGATAAATAACGCCGTCGTACTCCAGTATGCAGTTCCGTGCCATGGCAAGGGCCACAGTCACTGTATTTTCACGGTTTTTAGCGCGATTGCCGCCAAACTGATACTTGCGCACCCATACACGCTCCTTTACGGCACAGGCCACATAGACCAACCCTACAGGCTTTTCCGGTGTACCTCCTGTAGGTCCGGCGATAC
The DNA here is from genome assembly GCA_017461685.1 of Lachnospiraceae bacterium. Taxonomy (GTDB): domain Bacteria; phylum Bacillota; class Clostridia; order Lachnospirales; family Lachnospiraceae; genus RGIG6307. Next base: position 6,040 of record JAFTXF010000092.1, on the reverse strand, counting down.
CAGTCACCGCTACTGCCACCTCTGCTTTGCTGTGTTTCTGTGCGCCCACGGCCATTTCTAAGGCGGTCTCTTCACTAACTGCGCCCACACGGTCCAAAGTCTCCGGTGACACACCCAGCTCTTCAATCTTGGCCTCATTGGTATAGGTAACAAAGCTTCTGTCAAAGCAGGCACTGGCACCGGATACATTCACCAGTCTGGCACTGATCAAACCACCTGTGCAGGATTCTGCAGTGGTAATACGGTATCCCCTTTCTTTGCAAAGGGCAATCACTGCGTCCTCCAGCTCCTCATTCTCCTGAGTACTGTACACTGCTGCACCAAAGCGCTTCTTGAGCTCCTCCACCACAGGAAGTACAAGAGCCGATGCCGCCTCCTCATCACAAGCCTTGGCAGACACCCGAAAATGAACCTCGCCCAGCTTCGCGTAGGGTGCAATCGTCGGATTCGTCTGCCCTTCCAGAATATCTGAAATCATAGTCTCTGCGGTAGACTCCGGAATGCCGCACACCTTCACCATGCGGCTGTAAATCACCTCTCCGCTTAATGCAGACAGCTTCGGCGCCACGCTTTCCTCAAACATAGGCTTCATCTCGTTAGGCGGTCCCGGCAGCAAAAATACATGCTTCGTCTCATCAAAAATATATATCCCAGGCGCAGTTCCATTGTGATTCGGCAAAATCTCCGCCCCCTCAGGAATGTCGGCCTGCCGGAAATTATTCTCCGTACAGGCAATGCCCCTTCTCTTAAAATAGGCCCGCAAGGCCTCACAGGTAGCCTCATCCCGGTAAATCTCCCTACCGAAAAGCTTTGCCACCGTCTGCTTGGTCAGATCATCCTGAGTAGGTCCCAATCCGCCGGTTAAAATCACTGCATCCGCTCTGGAAAGGGCCAGATTCAGGGTAGACTCTAATCGTCCCGGATTATCTCCCACTACTGTCTGAAAATAGCAGACAGCGCCCAAATCCGCGCATCTGGCCGCCAGATACGCTGCATTGGTATTGACGATATTACCCATTAATATTTCAGTTCCTACAGAAATCAATTCTACTATCATAATTATTTAAGATCGCTCAAAATACTTTTATTTTTGTAAATATAATCCACCAAAGAAACAATCGTTAATGCAGTAGCAATCCACATCACAATATCTGTCACCAACTGCAGTGCCGGAATATTCGCAAGCATCAAAATAACCATAATCATCTGGAAAGTGGTTTTGTATTTGCCCCACATGCTGGCTGCAATCACTACGCCGTTGTCAGAGGCAATCAGACGGAAGCCGCTGATAATAAACTCACGGCTGATAATAATCACTACAATATACGCCGGAATACGGCCCAGTTCAATCAGACAAATCAAAGCCGAACAAACCAACAGCTTGTCTGCCAACGGGTCCATAAACTTGCCGAAATTGGTAACCAGATTATGCTTACGGGCAATTTTGCCATCCAATAAATCTGTCAGACATGCAACCACAAAAATAACCAGGGTAATCCAGTTCATATATTCCATAATGCCGCCGAAAAGTGCATCAAACCAGCCCCAGCCGGCTTCCTGTCCCAAGAGCAGTACTACAAAAGGAATCACTAAAATCACGCGAAATACAGTTAGTTTATTAGGTAAATTCATGGTATATCTCTCCTATCAAATCATATTCGTTACTGTCCGTAACAAGTACTTTTACAAAATCCCCTGTCATAAGCGTGGCCGTAGTCTGAACAAAAATATATCCGTCTACATTCGGTGCATCCTTATAGGTACGGCCCACGTACACATCCTCGTCTGCCACCTTGCCCTCAATCATACACCAAAGCACCTGGCCTACCATCTCCTCAGCCTTTTCAAAAGCAATGGCCTGCTGCAGCTCCATAAGCTCATCTCTGCGGGCTTCCTTTACCTCTTCCGCAATCTGATTCGGCATAACTGCTGCAGGGGTATTATCCTCCTGTGAATAGGTAAATACACCCAGACGGTCAAATTCCATCTCGTTTACAAAGCGGTAAAGTTCTTCGTGGTCCTCCTCGGTCTCCCCCGGAAAACCGCTAATCAGGCTGGTACGCAGTGCAATATCCGGAATTTCTGCACGCAGCTTACCGATAATATTCCTCAAATCCGCATTCGTGGTACGTCTGCCCATGCGCTTTAAAATAAGGTCCGAAGCATGCTGAATCGGCAAATCCAGGTACGGAACCACCTTCTCTTCATCGCGGATAGCGGCAATCAGTTCATCATCGATTTCTTCCGGATAACAGTATAAAATACGCACCCAGTATAATCCTTCAATCTCACAAAGCCTGTGCAAAAGCTCCGGCAGACACTTCTTACCGTATAAGTCCTTACCGTAAAGGGTGGTCTCCTGGGCTACCAGAATCAGTTCCTTCACGCCCTGTTCTGCCAAAGCCCTGGCCTCTGCCAGTAAATCCTCCATAGGCACGGAGCGGAAACGACCGCGTACCTTCGGAATAATACAGTAGGTACAAAACTTATCGCAGCCCTCTGCAATCTTCAGATAAGCAAAATGACCGCCGGTAGTCACCACACGTCTGCCTTTGGTAGCCGCCAAATGCTGAATATCCTCCAAATACTCCGGCTTCTGATCGGCCAACACCCCTTCTACCGCTTCTACGATATGTTCAATGGCTGTGGTGCCCAATATAGCGTCCACCTCCGGAATCTGCTCGCGAATCTCTTCATGATACCGCTGTGCCAGACATCCGGTGGCAATTAGTGCTTTGAGCCTGCCCTCTGTTTTGTACTGCCCCATTTCAATTAATGTATTGATGCTCTCTTCCTTGGCATCATGAATAAAGGTACAGGTATTGACTACCGCCACCTCTGCCTCAGATTCATCATCCGTAAATTCAAATCCCTTGTCTGCCAGCATACCCAGCATCTTTTCACTGTCCACCAGGTTCTTATCGCAGCCTAAGGATACAAACATTATCTTCATAAATATACACCTGTCATCACAAACGGCTCATGAAAGCAAGCGTCTGACGCCAAATACATATTTGCCGTAAAATTGCCATTTACGTATATGCTGTATGCAGCCCAAAGACATGCTTTCATATATAACAGAGGCTACTACAAAAATAATATACATCTCCCCGGTAATGTCCGAAAAATGCCATGATACTTCTGCAGCAGCCTGCTCTTGTCGTTTGTATAAATATTAATTATTCTTCTGTTATGATTTTGATTTTGCCCTGATTTACTTCTTCCACGGCAACGCTTAAAGCCTTGTCGATCTTGGTGTCTACCAAAGGCTCTGCACCGTCAATCAGCTGGCGAGCTCTTCTTGCCGTAGCCATAACGATGGAGTAACGGCTGTTTACTACAGGAGTATCTCCCTCTGTTTCTTCATTTACTACCTGCATTAATTCTGCATAAGATGGATGTAACATTTTATACTTCTCCTTTCTTAAGGTCCACTAATTCTTTTCTCATATTCTCTATAAAAGGAATATTACGGGAAGCACGCAACTTTTCAGACTGAATCATCTGATGCAGGCCCTCCACACATACATCTAAGTCATCATTGACAAGTATGTAATCATACTGCTCAATGCCCTGACTCTCTTCTACAGCACGAAGCATCCTCTTGCGGATTACATCATCCGTCTCCGTACCTCTGCCCTTTAAGCGGTTAAACAGAATCTCTGCGCTTGGCGGCATCACAAACACCAGCATCGTATCCGGAAGCTTCTCCTTCACCTGTAGGGCGCCCTGAATCTCAATTTCAAGCAGTACATCCTTACCGGCTTCTAACTGCTCTTCCACATACTTTCTCGGCGTACCATAATAATTGCCGATATAGCAGGCATGTTCAATAAAACCGTCCTCAGCAATCGTGCGTTCAAACTCTTCTTTGGTAGAAAAGAAATACTCAACTCCATGCGTCTCGTATTTTCTCGGTTCTCTCGTAGTCATCGAAATGCTAAGCGCATATTGTTCGCTGTACTTTTCCGCAAGCATTTTTACTACAGTACTCTTACCGGTACCTGCAAACCCACTTACTACAATCAGAATACCTTTTTGCTTCATAACTTTTGCTCCCTGTTTATTATTCAATGTTCTGAATCTGCTCGCGCACCTTCTCAATCTCCGTCTTGAGCTCAATCGCACAATTGGAAATCTCCAAATCATTGGACTTGGATAAAGTGGTATTGGCCTCGCGGTTCATCTCCTGGGCAATAAAATCTAACTTGCGGCCGATATCACCGCCCTGCAGTAAGGTTGCCCTGGTAGTCGCAATATGGCTCTTCAAACGAACAATCTCCTCATCCACACAGGCCTTATCTGCAAAAATAGTAACCTCAGTCAAAAGCCGGGCCTCGTCTACCTTGGTATCCCCCAAAAGCTCTTTCACCTTGGCTTCCAGCTTCTCACGGTATTCCTGCACAATCTGAGGGGAACGCTCTTCAATAAAAGCCACTCTCTGAAGCATACCGTCCAGCTTCTCAATCAAATCATCCCGCAAATGCTCGCCTTCCGTAATACGGGCTGCCACAAACTGTTCTGCTGCCCCCTGAAAGGCCTGCTTTAATTCCTTCCAAAGCTCCTCTTCATCCGCAGCAGCCTCCTCCATGGTAAGCACCTCCGGATAACGGGACAAAGTAGAAACACGGATATCATTGTCCAAATGAAAATCCTCTGCCATCTGCTCTAAATAAGCCATATACTCACCGGCAAGCTCGCGATTATATCTGACCATGGCAGTATTCTCTGAAAAATCCTCCATAGAAATAAAAATATCCACCTTGCCTCTGGAAGCATATTTCTTCAACTCAGTTCTGATAGCGCTTTCAAACATATATAATTTCTTGGGCATCTTAATATTGACATCCAAATACCTGTGGTTTACGGACTTCATCTCCACCGTATACTTCCGGTCGCCCTCCATAAACTCACATCGGCCAAAGCCTGTCATACTCTTTATCATGCGGTACCTCTTCCCAGTATGCATAACTCTCCATACTTCTATTTAGTATATAAAATTTGTGGGAAATAGTCAAGGAATTCTCAAAAGAAACTTGCATGTGAACTTTCTCGCTGTGAACTTTCTCCGCCTTTTCTTTCCTCATTACTTGTCTCTTTTGCAAATATATGTTAAAATACGATACAAATTGTTTCAAGGAGAACCATCATGGCATTTGACGGAATTACCATAGCCTGCCTTACTAAGGAGCTTTCCGACGAGCTCACAGGGGGCCGTATTTATAAAATTGCACAGCCGGAAACAGACGAATTATTACTGACTATTAAGAATAACAGTACCCAGTACAGACTTGTGCTCAGCGCAAGCGCTAGTCTGCCTTTGGCATATCTGACAGAAGCCAATAAGCCAAGTCCTTTGACTGCGCCAAACTTTTGCATGCTGTTACGCAAGCATATCCAGAACGGACGTATTGTGAGCATTTCACAGCCGGGTCTGGAACGTATTATCCGCATAGAAGTAGAGCACTTGGATGAACTGGGTGATTTGCGCCGCAAGACCTTGATTGTAGAGCTGATGGGCAAGCATAGTAATATTATTTTTATTAATGAAGATGCCATGATTTTGGACAGCATTAAACATATTTCCGGACTGGTTTCCAGTGTCCGTGAGGTACTGCCGGGCCGCCGGTATTTTATTGCGGAAACTCAGGAAAAAATAAATCCGCTTACTACTCCTGCCGCTGACCTGCCCGGACTGCTGCGTGCCAAACCATTGCCTGTTTTCAAAGCCCTTTATACCACCTTCACAGGCTTTAGTCCGATGATGGCCCAGGAGCTTTGCCACAGAGCAGGCGTGGACGGAGATTTGCCTACCGCAGGCTTAAGCGACTCCGACTATGCGGCACTTTCCACTTCCTACGCTGCCATGATTGAAGATATCAAACAAGGTAATTTCCGCCCGGTTATCGCTTACAAAGGCGAAGAACCTGCAGATTTTGGCGTTTTTCCATATACTGTTTATCCTGCAGATGCCCAGAAAGAATTTGACTCTGTTTCTACCCTTCTGCAAGAATATTATGCTGAGAAAAACAGCCTCACC
>JAFTXF010000091.1 GCA_017461685.1 Lachnospiraceae bacterium | reverse complement strand
TTTCCTTTAATAAAGCAGCAAAATCCTGAAGCTGCACCTCACTGTTTATCGTCTCTATGATGATTTCCGGTTGCTGCACGTCTTCCAAAAGCATATCCTCAGGAGCTATTTCCTCTGAGGTATATGTAATGCTTTCCTCTTCATATGTAATACTTTCCTCTTCAAAGGAAACCTCATTTACCGTCTTTGGAAAAAGCTTCTCCTCTAAAAGGGGCGCAACCGTGACCATTGTAACACTGGAAATCACTCCGAACAACACCGCCAAAGCAGCCACTTCTATGGTCCTCAAAATAACGCGCCTTCGGTTCACCGGCCTGCGCTTGATTTTCTCCTCCAGAAATTCATTGGAATTCATAGGGTTACGTTCTTCCATAACACACGCTCCGTTTAATCAATATAATAAATAATTATACAAGATTTTTTCATCCTTATCAAGATTTTCTAGCCCTGTACCGCTTTTAGTGCTATACTAAATATACATAGTTGCAGGATTGCGAGGATACGATACCCGAAACAATCCGTAAGGCATCTTTGACCCTAACATTATATATGCAATTTGTGTAAGTATTATATAGGAGTTTCCATGAATAAAAAAGGTTTACAGATTTTAGAATATTATAAAATTATATCCATGTTGACAGAGAAAGCCTCCTCTGAGCCCGGTAAAGCTATGTGCGAGAAGCTCTACCCTTCCACCAACCTGAACGAGATTGAAGAAGCCCAGCAGGAGACGCAGGATGCTTTAAGCCGGTTATTTGCCAAAAGCAGTATTTCCTTTGGCAGCAATAAGGACCTGGGGTTTGCTATTAAGAGTCTGGAAATCGGCAGTACACTGTCCATCTCAGAGCTTTTAAAGATTGCCAATATGTTGGAAAACGTAGCTCGCGTGAAAAACTACGGCCGCCCGGAGCGGGACGATACACCGCCCGATGCGCTTACCGGTTATTTTGACCTGCTGCAGCCACTGACCCCACTTTCTTCTGAGATTCGCAGATGTATCCTGTCCGAGGAGGAGATTGCCGACGACGCTTCCGCCACCTTAAAGCACATCCGCAGGCAGATGCACATTGTAGGCGACCGCGTCCACACCCAGTTAAATAATATGCTCACCGGCTCCATGCGCACCATGCTGCAGGATGCCGTTATTACCATGCGCAACAACCGCTACTGCCTGCCTATCAAGGCAGAGTACAAGAGTCACGTAGCCGGCATGGTACATGACCAGTCCGCTTCCGGCTCTACCTTCTTTATTGAGCCTGCAGCCGTTGTGACACTGAATAATCAGCTCAGAGAGCTGGAAATCCAGGAGCAGGAAGAAATTCAGGTGATTCTGTCTACCCTCAGCGCTGCGGCCGCTGAACACACCGCAGCTTTGATGGACAATGGACGTACCATGACCAAACTGGACTTTATTTTTGCCAAGGCCAAGCTTGCCATGGACATGAATGCTACCCGACCTGTTTTTAATACCGACCACTACATCCGTATCCGCGGCGGCCGTCATCCTTTATTGGACAAGAAAACCGTGGTACCTATCGATATTCATCTAGGCAAGGATTTTGACTTGTTGATTGTTACCGGACCAAATACCGGCGGTAAGACGGTTTCCTTAAAAACCGTAGGACTTTTTACCCTGATGGGACAGGCGGGGCTTCATATTCCTGCCTTGGACCGCTCAGAGCTTGGCCTGTTTACCAAGGTATATGCAGATATCGGAGACGAGCAGAGTATTGAGCAGAGCCTCAGTACCTTCTCCTCTCACATGGTCAATATCGTAACGATATTAAAATACGCTGACGCTGACAGCTTATGTCTTTTTGACGAATTAGGCGCCGGCACTGACCCTACAGAGGGTGCTGCCCTTGCCATTGCGATTTTAAATCACCTCCACGACAGAGGCATCCGCACCATGGCTACTACCCATTACAGCGAGTTAAAGCTTTATGCGCTGTCCACCTCCTTTGTGGAAAATGCCTGCTGCGAATTTGACGTGGCCAGCCTTCGTCCGACCTACCGCCTGTTAATCGGTATTCCGGGCAAGAGTAATGCCTTTGCCATTTCCCAAAAGCTGGGCCTTAGCAAAGAGATTATCGAGGCTGCCAAGGAACAAATCAGCGCGGAAAAGGAATCCTTCGAAGACGTTATCTCCAATTTGGAGCACAGCCGACTGGCTATCGAAAAGGAACAGAAGGAAATCGAGGCCTACAAACAGGAAATCAAGAAATTAAAAGAACAACTGGCTTCCAAAAAGGACCGTCTGGACGATTCCAGAGACAAGATTTTGCGGGAAGCCAACGAAAAAGCCCGTGCCATTTTACAGGAGGCTAAGGACATAGCTGATGAAACCATTCGCTCCATGACCAAGGCACAGATGAATACCGTAGGCGATTTAGAAAAGCAGCGCCAGAAAATCCGGGACCAGATAAATCAGAAAAATGAAAAGCTTGCCTTAAAAACTGCCGCCCAATCTCCAAAGAAAGCTCTTACCGAAAAGGATATCCGCATTGGCGACAGCATCAAGGTTTTGTCCTCCGGCTTTACCGGTACTGTCAGCTCTCTTCCTGACAAAAAGGGCAATTTATTCGTGCAATGCGGCATTATCCGCTCCCAAGTCAATATTAAGGACTTACAGCTTATTCAGGAAGAACCGGAGCAGAAGCCCGTACTCCAGCGGACCGGCAGCGGTGGCATCAAAATGTCCAAGTCCCTTGGCATTTCCCCGGAAATCAATTTACTGGGCAGCACCGTGGATGAAGCCTTGGCAAGGCTGGACAAATATTTGGATGACGCTTATCTGGCCCATCTTAGCAGTGTCCGCATTGTTCATGGAAAAGGTACCGGCGCTTTACGGACTGCTGTTCACCAGTATTTAAAGCGTACTTCTTATGTGAAGAGCTTCCGCCTGGGCGAGCACGGTGAAGGTGACGCAGGCGTAACCATTGCAGAATTCAAACAATAACAGGAGGGACTATGGTTGATAAACAAAAAATACTAATTGTTGATGATGATGAAAATATTGCAGAGCTGATTAGTTTGTATTTAATCAAGGAATGCTTTGACACTAAAATTGTATCCGATGGAGAAAGCGCCCTGATGGCGCACAAAACCTTTCAGCCGGACTTAATACTGTTAGACATTATGCTGCCCCGCATGGACGGTTATCAGGTGTGCCGCGAAATACGTACCTATTCCAACACTCCGATTATGATGCTGTCCGCCAAAGGCGAGGTCTTTGACAAGGTTTTGGGGCTTGAGCTTGGGGCAGACGATTATATGGAAAAGCCTTTTGACTCCAAGGAGCTGGTAGCCAGAGTAAAGGCCATTCTGCGCAGAGTAAAACCAGCCGTTTCCAACACACCGGCTCAGAATGTCAAGAAAGTTACGTATCCGGACCTGGAAATCAGCCTTACCAACTATTCTGTCACTTATATGGGACAGCACATTGATATGCCGCCAAAGGAATTAGAACTTCTGTACTTTATGGCCGCTTCGCCAAATCATGTGTTTACCAGAGAACAGTTGTTGGACCAGATTTGGGGCTATGAATATATCGGTGATACCCGTACAGTGGATGTACATATGAAGCGTCTTCGCGAGAAAATCAAGGACCATGCTTCCTGGAGAATTGCTACTATTTGGGGAATCGGATACAAATTTGAGGTAAAATAATGAAACGGACGATTTATCTGAAATTTTTAATCGGCTATGCTATATTCGGCGTATTATCGTATTTGTTGATTGCCACCTACGTGCCTGCTTTCCTGACCCGCTACTTTGTGCAGGAACAGTCTTCTTCCCTTTATGAAGAGGCTGTACTCATTGCAGATACCTATGCCTCCAAGCTCTACACCAACGAAATCTCTCTGGACACGGTAAAGAATCAGATAGATGCCCTGACCGTATTTTTGGACGCAGATATTTGGATTTTAAATCCCAGCGGCCGTTTGGTTCTAGACTCTTCCAGAGATTTAGACGTAGACCAGATACAGATGATCGAACACTTTGACCCGTCCAGCTTTGCAGGCAATTACTATACCATCGGCACCTTTTTTGACTACTTTGATAAAGATATGCTGAGCGTTATGGCTCCTATCATGTCCAATTACCAGATTAACGGTTATGTAGTCATTCATTCTCCGTACAGTGACATTATGGCCAGCTGCTATAGTCTGCAGGGTACTATTTTCTTCTGCTTCGGCATTTTGTTCTTGCTGTCTTTGATTATTTTGATCTTCTTTACAGGCTTTGTGTATTTTCCGCTTCGTAAAATCACCAAGGCTACGGAACAATATGCAAATGGCAATTATCGCTATGAACTGCAGCCTGACAGCGGAGATGAAATCGGCTATCTTGCCAGCAATCTGTCTTATATGGCCAAGGAAAT
>JAFTXF010000090.1 GCA_017461685.1 Lachnospiraceae bacterium | reverse complement strand
GCTTCAGGGCGTATACCGGGATATCTGGGAGCGGCTGGAAGCCTTGTGCAGGGAACAAAAGATAAGCGCATATACCCGATGTATCATTATGGCTATGTCCAGGAATGTATTGGAACGTATAGCGGAGAAATATGAAAATATCAGAAAGGCATTAGGTGAGATTATGGGCGGAAAAGTATTGGATTATGAAGCAAAGCGTATTTATAACGCAGGAAAAAGCGAAGGAAGAATGGAAGGAAGAATGGAAGGAGCAGTAAATGCATATATTTCGCTGTTCAAGGATGGAATTATTTCTATGGCAGAGGCAGCAAAACGTCTGAGCATGAGTGAAGAGGAAGTGCAGAAGTATATGTAAGAGAGTGGGAGCGGCAGATTCATTCTGCCGTTTCTTGATTATTTGAAGGGGGAGAATAACTGCTCCAAATCAAATGTGAAAAAAATTAAGCCAAATTTAACAGAAAATTCCTAAATTACCACTAGCCATAAGCCGGAAATTATGCTACAATCTTGTAATGAATGTGTTATTGCAGAAGTGTTTCCGGGCACATACCTTTACAATGTGCAGCATTTCGGCTGACACGACTACACACAAAAGTTATTTAGGAGGAACTCTGACATGAGTTTAAAGGTAGAAAACTTAGAAAAAAATATGATTAAGCTTACTATCGAGGTAGAAGCTTCTGAATTAGAAAAGGCTATCGAAAAGGCTTATCAGAAACAGAAAAACCAGATTAATATCCCTGGTTTCCGTAAGGGCAAAGCACCACGTAAGATGATCGAGAAGATGTACGGAGCAGGCGTATTTTATGAAGATGCTGCAAATGCTATAATTCCTGAAGCATACAGTAAGGCATTAGATGAATACGAAGGTACAGAAATCGTTTCTTCACCAACCGTTGACATTGTTCAGATTGAGGCAGGCAAGTCTTTCATCTTTACTGCAGAGGTTGCTATTAAGCCTGAGGTTACTCTTGGTCAGTACAAGGGCGTAGAGGTTGACAAGGTAGAGGCTACTGTTTCTGCAGAAGAGGTTGATGCTGAGATTAAGCGTGAGCAGGAAGCAAATGCAAGAGAGATTTCCGTAGAAGGCAGAGCTGTTAAGGATGGCGATATGACAGTTATCGATTTTGAAGGCTTTGTTGACGGTGTGGCATTTGACGGCGGTAAGGGTGAGGATTATCCTCTTACTATCGGTTCCGGCGCTTTCATTCCGGGCTTTGAAGAGCAGTTAATTGGTGCTGAAATCGGTGCAGAAGTAGAAGTAAATGTTACATTCCCTGCTGAGTACCATGCTGCTGATTTAGCTGGCAAGGAAGCTGTTTTCAAATGCACTGTTAAGGAAATCAAAGAAAAAGAATTACCTGAATTAGATGACGAGTTTGCATCTGAAGTATCTGAATTTGATACTATGGAAGAATACAAGGCTTCTGTTGAGAAGAAGTTAGCTGAAAAGAAGGCTGCTGATGTAAAGAACGCAAAGGAAAATGCCGTAGTTGACGCCGTAGTTGCTAATGCAACCATGGACATTCCTGAAGCTATGATTGAGACACAGCAGAGACAGATGGTTGATGATTTTGCTCAGAGATTACAGATGCAGGGCTTATCTTTAGACCAGTACTTCCAGTTCACAGGCATGACAGCATCCGCTATGATGGATCAGGTTAAGCCACAGGCTGAAAGTCGTATTAAGTCCAGCTTAGTATTAGAAGCAATCGTAAAGGCAGAAGGCATCGAAGCTACAGAAGAAGACTTCGCAGCAGAAGTTGCAAAGATGGCTGAGCAGTACAAGATGGAAGCTGCAGCAGTAGAAGAAATGCTCGGCGAAGGCGGCAAGAAGCAGGTTATGAGCGATCTTGCAATTGCTAAGGCTGTAGAGTTTGTTGTTGCAAACGCAGTTGAAAAATAATCGTAGCTGTGAGGTAGCAAACAGTTACAAATAATCAATAAAATTTTAGGAGGATCATATCATGAGCTTAGTGCCTTATGTATTAGAGCAGACAAGCAGGGGGGAGAGAACCTATGATATTTATTCCAGACTGTTAAAGGATAGAATTATTTTCCTTGGAGAAGAGGTAAATGAAGTAACTGCTTCTTTGGTAGTTGCACAGCTTTTATTCTTAGAGGCTGAGGATCCTGACAAGGATATTCATTTATACATCAACAGTCCGGGCGGTTCCGTTACAGCCGGCATGGCTATCTACGATACCATGCAGTATATTAAATGTGACGTATCTACTATTTGTATCGGTATGGCAGCCAGCATGGGAGCATTTCTTTTAGCAGGCGGTGCCAAAGGCAAGCGTATGGCCCTTCCGAATGCGGAGATTATGATTCATCAGCCGCTTGGAGGAGCACAGGGACAGGCTACCGAGATTGAAATTGCTGCAAAGCATATTTTAAAGACCAAAGAAAAGTTAAACCGTATTTTGGCTGAGAATTGTGGCAAAGACTACGAGGAAGTGGCAGCCGACACAGAACGTGACAACTGGAAAACTGCAGAAGAGGCCGTGGCTTACGGCTTGATTGACAGCGTTGTTACCAAGAAATAAATCATGATTTTAGGGACTGTTGTCGAATTATTACACAACAGTCCCAAGTATTAAGAGGAAAAGAAGTGTTTGCGAAATTCTGTAGGTGCAGGCTGCAAATATATATTGCGGCTGAAGGGCCTTGAAAAGCGTCGGTCCTTAGCAAAGCAAGGCCGCAGGCCGCAGCTGAGCTTAGTACCGTTACGCATTTTCACGGAGCGGGAGCGTCCCTGAAGCAGAATATATATTTGCAGCCTGCACCTACAGAATTTCGCAAACATATTTAAGAGGGAAATTATGTCAGGAAAAACTCCTATTAAAATAAAATGTTCCTTCTGCGGCAAGTCACAGGATGCAGTAAGGAAGTTGATTGCAGGACCGGATGGCATTTATATTTGTGATGAGTGTATCAGTCTGTGTTCCGAGATTATGGAAGATGAATTATATGAGGAAGAGGCTCAGGCCGCAGCAGACGCCATGGAGATTAATCTCTTAAAGCCGAAGGAAATCAAGGCTTTTATGGATGACTATGTGATCGGTCAGGATGAGGCCAAGAAGACCCTTGCAGTGGCTGTGTATAATCACTACAAACGCGTTATGGCAGGCAGGGAGGAGCAGGATGATGTAGAGCTGCAGAAAAGTAATATTCTGCTGTTAGGCCCTACAGGCTGTGGTAAGACGTATATTGCCCAGACATTGGCCAAGATTATCAATGTGCCTTTTGCTATTGCAGATGCCACCACTTTGACAGAGGCCGGTTATGTAGGTGAGGACGTTGAGAATATCTTGTTAAAGCTCATCCAGGCAGCCGATTATGACATTGAGCGTGCCCAGTATGGCATTATTTACGTGGACGAAATCGACAAGATTTCCAAAAAGGGCGAGAATGTATCCATTACCCGTGATGTATCCGGCGAGGGTGTTCAGCAGGCACTTTTAAAGCTGATCGAGGGTACGGTAGCCAATGTGCCGCCACAGGGAGGCCGTAAGCATCCGCATCAGGAGCTGATTGAAATCGATACGTCTAATATTCTCTTTATATGCGGGGGTGCTTTTGCAGGTCTTGAGCAGATTATTGAGAAGCGTTTGGACAGAAGTGCCATTGGTTTTAATCAGGATGTAGCTAAGAAGACTAATAAGGATATCGGCGAGCTGTTTAAGCAGGTGACGACCCAGGATTTAATTAAATTCGGTCTGATTCCGGAGTTTATCGGACGTGTGCCGATCAGTGTATCTTTAGACGGTCTGGATAAAGAGGCGTTGATGCGCATTTTATGTGAGCCGAAAAATGCCCTGGTAAAGCAGTATCAGAAGTTGTTTGCTTATGATGATGTGGAACTTGCATTTGAAGAAGAGGCTATTGAAAGCATTGCGAAGGAAGCCTTTGAGAAGAAAACCGGGGCCAGAGGTTTACGGTCTATTTTAGAATACACGATGCGTGATATTATGTATGAGATTCCAAGTGATGATACTATTGAGAAGTGTATTATTACGAAGGAAGCGGTAGAGGGTACAGGCAAGCCTGAAGTAATCCGTCGCGGAGCATAAGTATGAGTATAATGAGGGACTGTTGCAATATTTGTATTAAAACATATTCGAGGAGGTATTTGCCTGAGAATAGGGGTTAATACCTGTATATTGCAGCAGTTTTTTATTACATAGGAAAGTACTCTTTCCTATGTAATAAAAAAACGCTCCGCTTAGGATGCGCACTCCGCGGTAAGGAAGTTAATGCAAAGCATACCGCGTCGGCGCGAAAGAGCCGCAAGCGACTCTTTATTACATTAGGAAATACGCTCTGTTACTACATAAGGAATGTCGTTGACATGCCGATTGGGGATTACAGAGTAAATAGAGGAATATATGGAACAGGAAGTTTTACAGAAAGAAGAAATTAAGGAAATACAATATCAGGAATATCCTATGGTTGCCCTGCGCGGCCTGGTGGTGTTCCCAAATATGAATTTAAATTTTGATGTCAGCCGTAAGCAGAGTATTTTGGCAGTTGAGAAGGCTATGACCGGCGGACGACTTCTGTTTTTGGATAAGCAGCGTTACGTATCCACGGAGGAGCCTGGATTTGATGATATAGAAACGGTGGGTACGCTGGTGCGCATTCGTCAGATATCTAAGCTGCCGAATAAGAATCTGCGCGTACTTGTAGAGGGTGTGAAGCGTGCCTTTCTGCACGGCGCAACTAATACAGAGGGGTATTTGAATGCACAGGTAGAAGATTGCGCGGAACAGGCAGAGGAGGAAATCGAAGCAGGCTTAAAGGAGGCTATGCTTCGTCAAATGGAGATAGAGTTGGCAGAGTATCTGCGCCTGCACCCAAAGGCCGGAAAAGGGCTTGTAGAGTATTTGGAAAAGGCCGATAAGCTTGGCCCGGCCATGGATTTTGTCGGAGTAACCCTGCCGATTCCGGTAGAGAAAAAACAGCGCATTTTAGAATGTATTTCTTTAGAAGAGCGTTTTGAAGAATTAACCGTGATTTTAAAGGAAGAAACATATATTGCAAAGGCCAGAGCAGAGTTTAACGAAAAGGTGCAGAAGCGTGTAGACAAGCAGCAGCGGGAATACGTGCTTCGTGAGCAGCTAAAGGTAATACGTGAGGAACTGGGTGAGGACACCACCGGTTCCGATGCAGACCTGTTTATGGAGCGTTTAAAGGAGTTAAAGGCTTCCGAAGAGGTTAAAGAAAAAATTG
>JAFTXF010000089.1 GCA_017461685.1 Lachnospiraceae bacterium | reverse complement strand
TACGCAGGCTATGATGCGCGTCTTTGAGGAAGCTAAGCGTGTAAAAGGCGCGGTAGTCATGCATGTGATCACCAAGAAGGGCAACGGTTTTACACCGGCAGAGAATCACCCAAGCAGATTTCACGGTGCAGAGCCTTTTAATACAGAAAATGGCTTGCCTACAACCCCGCGTAAGACTGCCAATTATACCGATATTTTTTCGACAGTTATGATTAAGCTGGCAGAGCGGGACGAGAAGGTAGTAGCCATTACGGCGGCTATGGCGGACGGTACGGGGTTAAAGCGTTACCGCAATATTTATCCGGACAGATTTTTTGATGTGGGCATCGCAGAGCAGCATGCAGTAACCTTTGCCGCAGGATTGGCAGCGGGGGGATTAAAACCTGTGGTTGCTATTTATTCTTCCTTCCTGCAGAGAGCCTATGATCAGATTTTACATGATGTGTGCATTCAGGACTTGCCGGTAGTATTTGCCATTGACAGAGCAGGACTGGTAGGCAGTGACGGAGAGACACATCAGGGCGTGTTTGATTACAGTTATTTGAGCGCTATTCCCAATATGCATGTTTTGGCACCCAAGAATAAATGGGAGCTTTCCGATATGATGAAGTTTGCGGTAGCACTGGGTAAGCCGGTGGCGGTACGTTATCCGAGAGGGGCAGCATACACAGGATTAGAAGAGCATAGAGCGCCTATAGAGCTTGGTAAGAGCGAACTGCTGTATGCAGGCAGCGAGGTGGCGATTTTTGCAGTGGGAAGCATGGTAAAGACCGCAGAAGAGGTGCGTTTGGCACTGGCTGAGCAGGGTATCTGCCCTACCGTTATCAACGGTCGCTTTATCAAGCCTATCGATGAGGAAGCCGTTGCAAAGGCTTGTAGAACTCACAAATTGATTGTAACCTTAGAGGAAAATGTAGCTTCCGGTGGTTACGGAGAAGCCATTGCGGCCTATATGAAGCAGGAGCAATTTTCCAATGATTTATATTTGGTTGCCATTCCGGACCGGTTTGTGGAACACGGAAGCGTAGACCAGCTCAAGCAGGAGATTCACATGGATGCTTCTAGCATTGTGAAAGGTATTTTAGAGAGAATTCGTTAATTATGAAAGAACGTTTAGATGTGCTTTTGGTATCAGGCGGATATGCAGAAAGCAGAGAAAAAGCAAAAGCAATCATTATGTCCGGTCAGGTTTTTGTAGACGGACAGAGAGAAGACAAAGCAGGCAGTATGTTTGATCCGGAGAAAATCCATATTGAAGTAAAAGGCAATGTCTTAAAATACGTCAGCCGTGGCGGCCTCAAATTAGAAAAGGCCATGGAACAGTTTGACTTAAGTCTTCAGGACAAGGTCTGCATGGATATCGGGGCCAGTACCGGCGGGTTTACGGATTGTATGCTGCAAAACGGGGCAGTGAAGGTGTTCAGCGTAGACGTGGGACACGGACAGCTGGCATGGAAGCTGCGCAATGACCCGAGAGTGGTGTGTATGGAAAAGACCAATTTCCGCTACGTAACTATGGAACAGATAGGAGAACCTCTTGATTTTGCTTCCTGTGATGTTTCCTTTATTTCTCTGACGAAGATACTGATTCCTGCCAGAAATTTGCTGAAGGATAACGGTCAGATGGTGTGCCTGATTAAGCCACAGTTTGAGGCAGGCAAGGACAAGGTTGGCAAGAAGGGTGTAGTCAGAGAGCCTGAAATACACATAGAAGTGGTAGAGAAGATATTGGATTTTGCAGATATGATAGGCTTTGATATACTGCATCTGGATTTTTCACCGATTAAGGGACCGGAGGGCAATATTGAGTATCTGGTACATTTACAAAAGAATGCCGGGAAGACTTTGGCAGTGAAGGACCTGACGGAAAAGGATGCAGAAGCGCAGTTAAAAGAAGTGCAGGTGCTTGGACAGGGGATTTCCATGCAGGCACAGGCAAAGGAATTAATCACGACTACAGTGGAAAGGGCACACGGTGCTTTGGATTAGTCAGAAGGGAAGCCTATGAAAAAAATATGTGTAATCAGCAATGATTTCAAGGATAAAGGTCTGAAGATGACAGGCCGCATCACCGGCTATTTAAATGAGCGGGGCTGTGAAACTGTGGTTGCAATGACCAAGTGGGACTTCGAAACAGAAAAATGGACCAAACCGGAAGGAATTCCGGCTGACGCAGAGTGCATTCTGGTGCTCGGCGGTGACGGTACCTTGCTGCAGGCAGCACGCCACAGCTACGGGATGAATATACCGCTTTTAGGGGTTAATTTGGGCACCCTGGGTTTTTTGACGGAAGTGGACGGTGAACATTTGGAGGAATCCTTGCAGCAGCTTTTAGACGGTGATTATTCCGTGGAAGAACGCATGATGTTAGAAGGGACTGTCATTACAAAAGACGGGGAAATCAGCGGCGTTGCCCTGAATGATATCGTAGTTAACCGTACCGGTTCTTTGCAGATTATACGTTTTGACGTGTGGCTGAATAATGTGCTGCTCAAAAGATACAATGCAGACGGCTGTATCGTCAGTACCCCTACCGGTTCTACCGGTTACAATTTGTCCGCAGGAGGTCCGGTCATAGATCCTACCTCAGATGCGATGGTTATGACCAATATCTGCCCGCACAATTTATTTAACAGAGGTGTGGTTTTGTCCGGTAATAAGCTGATTACTATCGTAATACCGGGTGACAGACAGGGGCGCAATCAGCAGGTGGAGGCTACTTTCGACGGCTGTTTTAAGGTAAAACTGAATACAGGTGACTGTATCAATATTACCAAGGCACCCAGTACGACGAAGATTATCAGATTAGAGCCTACCAGCTTTATGGAAATACTACATAAAAAAATGAGCCAGTCATAGGAATGGATACGAAGATGAAAAAGAGCAGACTCGAAGAAATCATTACACTAATTGAGCAAAATACGATAGAAACCCAGGAAGAACTGACTAATCTGTTAAAAGAAGCCGGTTACAGTGTAACTCAGGCCACAGTCAGCCGTGATATTAAAAAACTGGGCCTGATTAAGATGCCGGGCAAAAACGGCAGACAGGTGTATACCCTGCCAAAGGGCACCAAAGTAGACTTAAGTGAAAAATACATTCGCATATTGAAGGACAGCTTCATCAGTATGGAGCCGGCCATGAATATACTTGTGATAAAAACAGTTTCCGGCATGGCCATGGCGGCCGCAGCAGCTTTGGACGCTATGCATTGGAAAGAGATTGTAGGCGCAGTAGCCGGTGATGATACCATTATGATTGCGGCCCGTTCGATCGAAGATACTGTTAAGCTGGAAGAAAAGTTAGGGGATATTGTCTTATAAGCAAAGGAATGTATTATGTTAAGCAATTTACATGTAAAAAATCTGGCTTTGATTGAGGAATGTGACATTAATCTTACACCGGGACTGAATATTCTGTCCGGTGAAACCGGTGCGGGTAAGTCTATTTTAATCGGAAGTATTAATCTGGCACTGGGCGCCAAGGCGGATAAGGAGATGATCCGCCACGGAGCCGAGTATGGATTGGTGGAGCTTGTGTTTGAGTCCCTGGATGAGGCTGTATACAAAGCTTTGGAGGATATGGATTTGCCCACGGAAGATGATGTGGTGATTATTCAGCGCAAGATTACACCCGTTAAGAGCATTCTGAAAATCAACGGCGAGACAGTGACTGCCCGTCAGGTAAAAGCTTTGGCTGAGACCTTGATTGATATTCACGGACAGCACGAGCACCAGTCATTGCTAAAAACGTCTAAGCATATGGAGATTTTGGATGCCTATGCAGGGACCGCAGTTGCAGATGCTCTTGAACAATTGTCTGAAGTATTTAAAGCTTACCGGCACTTCAAGGAGCAGCTGGAAGAAAACAGTCTGGATGAAGTACAGCGTCAGAGAGAGCTGGATTTATTACAGTTTGAGGTGCAGGAGATAGAAGCAGCCTGCCTAAAGCCCGGAGAGGATGAGGAGCTGGAGCAGGATTACCGCAGGATGCTTCATGCCAGACAGATTGGTGAAGCATTGCAAAAGAGTCTGCAAAGCGTAGATTATGAACAGGGTGCAGGTGCCTGGGTGAGCAGAGCCATCAGAGAATTAAAGCCCGTGCTCGGCTTTGATGAACAGTTGACTGAGCTGGATGATATGTTAAATGATATAGACAGTCTGTTGAGCGAGTTTAATCGTACGGCATTACATATTGCAGAGGATATGGATTTCTCTGAGAAAGATTTTATAGACACAGAAAACCGTCTCAATACGATCAATCATTTAAAAGACAAATATGGTAATACGATTGAAAAGATCCTTTTAGAGCTGGAGGCAAAACAGGCCAGAGTGGAAGAACTGCTTCATTTTGAAGAGCATCTGCAGGAGATGGAGACCCGTAAGCAAAAGGCTTACGAACAGGTGCTTGCCCAATGCAAAGTAATTACCGCACTTCGTGAAGAAGCGGCTGCCGCACTTTCCGGGGTATTGACCAAGGCACTTTTAGAATTAAATTTCTTAGACGTGCGTTTTGAAATTGTATTAAGGCCAAAGAGCGAGCCGGGTACAAAAGGCATGGAAGAAGTGGAGTTTATGATTTCCACCAATCCGGGAGAGCCTCTAAAACCTATGGCACAGGTAGCCAGCGGCGGTGAGTTGTCTCGTATCATGCTGGCCATTAAAACCGTTTTAGCCAAAAGGGATGCTATCGACACCTTGATTTTTGATGAAATAGATTCCGGAATCAGCGGCAAAACAGCATGGAGAGTGAGCGAGAAATTAGGTGAGCTGGGCAAAGCCCATCAGATTATTTGTATTACCCATTTGCCTCAGATTGCAGCTATGGCAGACAGTCACTACCTGATTTCCAAAAAAGCAGAGGCGGGAAGTACCGTTTCCAGCATCGAAATGCTCAGTGAGACGGAGACGATTGCTGAACTGGCCCGCATGGTTGGCGCGGATGAAATTGCAGATTCCGCCACCGAACATGCCCGTAATATGCGTTTACAGGCGATTAAGTATAAAGAAAGCATATAATTTAAAAAATTTTGCATACAAAACAATATAATTTTGACAGTATAAATTGCAAGCATTTACAGATACTATCTGAGACGAAAATCCAAGGTATAAAAGCCTTGGATTTTTCTCACGTAATAATGTATAGATATAGGTGATTGCAAAACTTTGTGGCTGCCGGCCGGAGCAATATATATTTCGGCACAGGGTCGTTTTCACTCCATGAAAAACGCAGCGGTACTAAGTTCAGACTGCGGCTAACGCCTTGCTTCACTAAGGACCGGCGCTTTTAAAAGCCCCTGTGCCGAAATATATATTGCTCCGGCCGGCAGCCACAAAGTTTTGCAATCACC
>JAFTXF010000088.1 GCA_017461685.1 Lachnospiraceae bacterium | reverse complement strand
TCAGTAAGGGCTCCACGTCCAAGGCGGCTGCATTCGTGTCTATCGTATCCGAAGGCAAGGTATACTGGGGCGTAGGTATTGATGAAGATATTATCAGAGCTTCCATTGAGGCATTGGTTTCTGCAACCAATAAGCTGTTAGAGGATGTTCATATTACTGAGGGCAGGGAAGAGAGAATTGTGGACATTATGAATTACATTCAGAATCATTACCAGAATGTTTCTCTGGATGTGTTGGTAGAGCAGTTCCACCTGACCAAGCCTTATTTGTCCAAATATATCAAGATGAAGTCCGGCATGACCTTCCAGGAGGCAGTGAAAGCGGCCCGTATGAAAAAGGCACGTATATTATTAAAGGAATCTACACAAACTGTTGAAAGTATTGCGGTAACAGTAGGATATGAGAACTTAGAGCATTTTAACCGTTTGTTCAAGAAAATGTACAATATGACCCCGAGCCAGTATCAGCGCGAGGGCAGATAAAGGATAAAAGACTGTTGTAAATTTCGCAACAGTCTTTTCCCTATCCTGAGAAGGGACGGATGTGCAATCCCGGGCAGGGAATGGGTGTGTTTGTCTTGACCGTTCGGCACTTTTTTGCTATACTAAATAAAAAGTGGGAGAGAATATCCATATACAGCTTTTTGTAAAGCAGCACAGTGGAATAAAGGAGGTTTCCTATGGACAATAGAAGTAATTATATATTAAGAGAAGATGCAGGCCATGGCAATGTATATCTGGCAGAGGATGTGGTAGCGATGATCGCGGGTCTGGCTGCAATCAGAGATGTGGACGGTGTTACTGCAGTGGGCGATTCTACCAAGAAAAGTCTTGCCAGCCAGAATGTGAAGAAGGCTGCAAGGGGCGTAAAGGTTGAGATTAACGAAGGAATTGTCAATGTAGATATTTCTTTAGCGATTTCCTACGGATACAATATTCCTGAAACCTGCCGTAAGGTACAGACAAAGGTACAGAGCAATATCGAGAATATGACCGGTCTCAAGGTGGCTGGTGTGAATTTACGTATTGCCGGCTTAAATATGAACTGATACAGGCTGACTTTAGGGTACAAGCTGATTTTTGGTCTGCGAACCGGCGGAATCCGGACGGACTGAGTGAAAAATTAAGTCAAATAAATATACATGATACAGAGGTTATTATGACTAGAACAGAACTGCGCGAATGCGTATTTAAACTTTTATTCCGCGTGGAATTTAATGAACCGGAGGATATGGCACAGCAGAAGGAGCTTTTCTTTCGGGATGAAGAAGTGAGCTATTCTGAAAAAGACCAGGCATATATTTCAGCCAAGTTCGAGGATATTAAGGCTATGATTCCGGAGCTGGACGAGGCTCTTTTTGCCAAGGCAGAGGGCTGGACGAAGAACCGTATCGGCAAAGTAGAGCTTACTATTTTCCGTCTTGCTATTTATGAAATTTTAAAGGATGATTCTGTCCCTACAGGCGTTGCTATTAATGAAGCGGTGGAGCTTGCCAAGAAGTATGGTCAGGACAATTCCGGCAGCTTCGTGAACGGCGTACTGGCTAAGTTTGCTGCAGAATGAATTTAAAGTATGGCTAATGTATATTCTGTCACACAAGTAAATAATTATATTAAAAATATGTTCACGCAGGATTTTTTATTGCAGGGCCTCTCTATTCAGGGGGAGGTCAGCAACTGCAAGTACCATTCCTCTGGACATATTTATTTTACGTTAAAGGATTCCGGCGGTACACTGGCCTGTATTATGTTTGCAGGCTACAGGAAAGGTCTTTCCTTCAGGTTAGAGGAAGGACAGCAGGTAGTGGTGACCGGCGGTGTAGATGTTTATGAGCGGGACGGCAGATACCAGTTATATGCCAGAGAGATTCGTCTGGCGGGTATCGGCAGACTTTTTGAGCGTTTTGAAGCATTAAAGGCGGAGCTTATGGAAATGGGTATGTTTGCACCGGAGTACAAGCAGCCGATTCCCAAGTATGCCCGTACTGTGGGGGTTGTGACAGCACCTACGGGGGCTGCAGTACGTGATATTATTCAGATTGCCATGCGGCGCAATCCTTTTGTGCAGATTATCCTGTATCCTGCATTGGTGCAGGGGGAAGGCGCAGCGGAGAGTATTGTTCAGGGTATTCACGCCCTGGAAGCGCTTAAAGTGGATGTGATGATTGTGGGCCGCGGCGGCGGTTCTATCGAGGATTTGTGGGCTTTTAATGAGCGTATCGTGGCGGAGGCGGTTTTTAACTGCAGTGTGCCGGTGATTTCAGCGGTAGGACATGAGACGGATACCACGATTATTGATTTTGTTTCGGATTTACGGGCACCTACCCCATCTGCAGCGGCAGAGCTTGCAGTATATGATGTTCGTCAGCTTTTGGCACAGCTTGAGTCCTATCAAGGGGCGCTTTCCAGCGGTATGCTTCAGAAGCTGGATTATTACCGCAGAGGCACCGAGCATTATAAGCGTCTGCTTCAGATGAAGCATCCTGCCCATCAGATCAGAGAGCAGAGACAGAGGCTTTTGAATCTCGAGGAGCGCCTGGAGTCTGCCATGAAGCGGCAGATAGAGTTAAAACGCAGTGAGCTTCGTTTAAAGGTCAGCCAGTTAAGGGGGTTATCTCCTTTGGAAAAGCTGGAGCAGGGCTTGGCTTATGTATCCTGCACTGACGGTACTGCAGTGCATAGCGTATCTCAGGTGGAGCCCGGCAGTGAGATTACTATTCAGTTAAAGGACGGCAGGCTCAGTGCGTCCGTGACAGGAAAGGAGCAGGAAGATGTCAAAGAACGGTATGATTTCTGAGTTTTTAGCAGAGGATAACTCTGACAAGCGCGTTTCAGATAAGCGTATATCAGACAAAGGCGTTTCGGAGAAGCATATTTCAGACAAGAATATTTCCATAGAAGAGGCTTTTGCACAGTTAGATGCTTTGATTACAGAGTTAGAAAAGCCTGACAGCTCCTTAGAGGCTTCTTTTCAGGCCTTTGAGCAGGGCATGAAGCTGGTAAAATATTGCAATGACGCCATTGATAAAGTGGAGAAAAAGGTACTTATTTTGGGACAGGAGGGAGAATTAGATGAATTTTAATGAATCCCTAACAATTAAGGTAGAAAATATAGAAAAGATTATCAAAAAGTATCTTCCGAAAGAGGAAGGTTATCAGCGTACCGTGCTGGAGGCTATGAATTACAGCATGTTGGCCGGTGGCAAGCGCCTTCGTCCTATGTTAGTGCAGGAGGTGTTTGATGCTTTTGGCGGTACCGGCGGGCTGGCAGAGCCTTTTATGGCGGCTATCGAGATGATTCATACTTATTCTCTTGTACATGATGATTTGCCGGCTATGGATGATGATGAATACAGGCGGGGACGCAAGACTACCCATGTGGTGTACGGTGAGGCCATGGGTATTCTGGCAGGCGATGCTTTGCTTAATTACGCGTTTGAAACGGCTCTTAGTGCCTTTGACACTGCCACATCAGAGGAGTATCCGCGGGTGGCAAAGGCTTTGCAGGTATTGGCCCGTAAGGCCGGTATTTACGGTATGATCGGCGGACAGGTATGTGATGTAGAGTCTGAGGAGAGCAGAGAGCCCATTTCCGGAGAGCAGCTGCTATTTATTCATGAGCACAAGACCGCAGCACTGATTCAGGCCGCTATGATGATGGGCGGTATCCTGGCCGGAGTCAGCGAGGAGCAGGCGGCACGGTTAGAGCAGTCTGCCTATGATTTAGGAATTGCTTTCCAGATTCAGGATGATATTTTAGATGTGACCAGCACCTTTGAGGAGCTGGGCAAGCCTATTGGCAGTGATGAGAAGAACAACAAGCAGACCTACGTATCTATTTACGGTCTTGCACGGGCAAAGGAAGAGGTAAAGCGTTTGTCAGAGGAAGCTATTGCTTTGCTGGACTTGGAGGCAGACAGCTTTTTGGCCAAACTTTTTGAAAGTCTGATATATAGAAGCAAGTAAGTGCTTCGCCTTCTCATGCATAAGACGTGGAGGAGCGGATGCATCATTATCTGCTTTGTTATTGATGAAGGAGACATTTATGTTACTGGATACCATACGAAAGGAAAACGATATAAAGCAGATTCCGGCAGAACAGTACGGGGAATTGGCCGCTGAAATCAGAGAGTTTCTGATTTCCAAGATCAGTGTTACAGGCGGACATCTTGGCCCAAATCTGGGAGCTGTGGAGCTTACTATGGCGCTGCATCTGTGCCTGGATTTACCCAAGGACAAGATTATTTGGGATGTGGGACATCAGGCATATACCCACAAACTGCTGACAGGACGTAAGGATGCCTTTGATACATTGCGTAAGTACAAAGGGCTGAGCGGTTTTCCAAAGCGTAAGGAAAGTGCCTGTGACAGCTTCGATACAGGACACAGTTCCACTTCTATTTCCGCAGGCTTAGGCCTGGTGAAGGCCAGAGATTTGCAGGGGGGCGACGAGACGGTGGTTGCAGTCATCGGTGACGGTTCTCTTACCGGAGGCATGGCTTATGAAGCCCTTAACAATGCGGCCAGACTGGACACCAATTATATTATCGTATTAAATGACAATAATATGTCTATTTCCGAAAATGTCGGCGGTATGAACAAGTATCTGAATAAGATTCGTACCGGTGATAAATATCTGGGACTGAAGTCCAGAGTATCCAATACCCTTTTAAAGGCCATGCCGGAGAAGGGGGCCAGTGTGGTGGACAGTATCCGTCATTTTAAGAATGGTATTAAGCATTTTGTGATTCCGGGTACCTGGTTTGAAGAACTGGGACTCACTTATCTGGGAC
>JAFTXF010000087.1 GCA_017461685.1 Lachnospiraceae bacterium | reverse complement strand
TGCTGATACCAGCGTTCGATATAATTAAGTTCAGCATTGGTAGGCTCGCTTTTCTTGCCCAGAGCATTCATCACGGCGTAAATACGCTGGCTGTACATAATGCCTCTGGCCTGTGCTTCCTCAGGCGTAGTAATGCCCTGCTTAGACCAGGCGCATGCCACAGTCTGGACATATTTGAAGCTCTTCTTGCCCCGCTCGGCGCAATACTCCAGCAAAAACTCTATGAGTTCATTGGAAAAATTCAGAGAGTCTTTGATAAATAAGAGGGTGTTGCAATCACTGCGGCTTAGCGGCTTGCCCATGTAAGTTTCTGCCACAAAGGACAGCTCCTTGAAATCCTGACTGTTCTTCATAGCGCGAAGGTCATCTCTGCTAAACTCGCCATAAGGGGCATCCTGGCAGGCAGAAAATACGCCCCGTTTCTCCCAAAAGGCAACGGCTCTGGTAATATCCTTCTCAGTCTCATTGAAATGGTCTGCCATGGAAGAGATATGTACCGGGATACCGGCACCTACATTGCGTAATATGTATAAATAGACCTTAAGCTGGAGCTCGTTGGCCTCCAGCATGTCCTGATCAATTATGGAGTTTGGAATAATGGTCACGTCAGGGCGTGTAACCGGTTGTAAATCTATCGTCTTCATAAAATCCACCTGCTTTTTAAGGGTTCAAGAGCGAGTATAACACATATTTTTCGCCTTGAAAATAGCCATTTTTCGGGGGCTATGTGGATAAGTATGTGGATTTGGCAAAATTCGACAATGTGGAAAAGTGGACAAGTCACATTCCCAAAAGTTTTTCGCCCACTTTTACGATATCACCGGCTCCCATAGTTATCACCATATCCTTGTGGATAAGATTTTCTAATAAAAAATTTTCAATGGCGTCAAAACTGGAGAAATAATAAGCTTCCTTGCCCAGTTCTTTGATTTTGGCCTGCAAATCTCTGGAGCTGATGCCCAGATTGTCTGTTTCCCTGGCAGGATAAATCTCCGCCAGCACCACGTGGTCTGCCAGAGACAGGGCCTGTGCAAACTCATCCATAAATGCCTTGGTACGGGTATAGGTATGAGGCTGGAATACACACCAGAGATCATTGTGCGGGTAATTCTGTGCCGCAGTCAGCGTAGCGGCAATTTCCGTTGGATGATGTGCATAATCGTCAATGACAGCGATATCTCCCAGACTGCCCTTGTACTCAAAGCGGCGCTTACTGCCTACAAAGGTCTGCAGGGCAGATAAGGAACATTCCCTGCTGATGCCCAAATAGTCTGCCAGAGCAATGGCCGCCATGGCATTGTATAAATTGTGCTCTCCCGGTACACGCAGGGAAAGGGAAAAAGCCTCGCCCTGTGCAGTATGAATCGTCGCGGAAATGTGTCCGAATGCATTGTAGGTGATATCGGAAGGATAATAATCACAGTCGGAATCCCTGCCAAAGCTGATTATCCGGCAGGTCAGACCTTCTGTCAGTTCTTTGTAGTTTTCAATATCACCGTTAATAATGAGCAGGCCGTCCTCCGGTAAAAGTCCTGCAAAGGTATGGAAGGAATGACGGATATCCTGCAAATCCTTAAAGAAGTCCAGGTGATCCTCTTCTACATTTAAAATAACGGAAATCTTCGGAAAGAAGTTTAAAAAGCTGTTGGTATATTCGCAGGCCTCGGTTACAAAATAATCGGAATTACCAACCCGGATATTGCCGCCGATGGTCTCTAAAATGCCGCCTACAGTGATAGTAGGGTCTGTGTCAGCTGCCATGAGAATATCTGCAATCATGGAGGTGGTGGTAGTCTTGCCGTGGGTACCGCTTACCGCAATCGGGCAGGCGTAATTGCGCATAATCTGACCTAACAGCTCGGCTCTGGACATATAAGGGATATTCCGGTCACGAATGGCCTGAAGCTCTTTATTGCCCTCGCGAACGGCAGCGGTAAGAACAGCACAGTCGATGTCATCGGTAATGTGAGCACTGTCTTCGCCGTAAAAAACGGTAATGCCCCTGGCCTCTAAGGCCCTGGTGATGTCAGACTCCTTCCAGTCGGAACCGGATACACGAAAGCCTGCCTGGTGCAAAATCTCGGCCAGACCGGACATACTGATGCCGCCGATGCCGCAGAAATAAATATGAATAGGTTTATGAAAATTAATCTGATACATAAAAAATCCTCTTGTAGCACGTTGCTGATATTATTTTAATTATATAACGATTCATAGCAAAATACAAGTTGGGAAATCCAAAATCATAAGAGGAAAACAGCCCCGCCTACAGAAGAAAAATCGCGCAAAAAATTAAAAAGAGGTAAAATTCGACAAAAATCCATGCAAAGAACATGTAAAATAATGGAAAATACACAAGAAAATGTTGGAAAACTAATTATTTGTTTGTAAATTCTATTCACATTTTCAAATTTGTGTGTTATACTTTTCATACATAGATAAATAAAAGTTCGGGGTTTTGCTCTTTGGAGTAAAGCCCGTTAGGCGTTTTATTTGTTTGCGAATATAAAAGACAGGTTGAGGTGAGGACATGATTAAGAAAGAAATGATTGCTATGTTGTTGGCCGGTGGCCAGGGAAGCCGACTTGGTGTACTGACGACAAAAGTAGCAAAGCCGGCAGTTTCTTTTGGGGGCAAGTATCGTATTATCGATTTCCCTTTAAGTAACTGTATCAATTCCGGTATTGATACTGTCGGTGTTTTAACCCAGTATCAGCCACTCAAACTGAATAGTCACATCGGCATTGGTATTCCGTGGGACTTGGACCGCAATATCGGAGGTGTGAGTATTCTGCCTCCTTACGAGAAGAGCCAGAACAGTGAATGGTATACAGGCACTGCCAATGCTATTTATCAGAACATCGATTATATCGACAGCTTCCATCCGGAATATGTTTTGATTTTAGGCGGCGACCACATCTACAAGATGGACTACGAGGTAATGTTAGACTTCCATAAGGAGAGCGGTGCAGAATGTACCATTGCGGTTATGCCTGTTCCATGGGAGGAAGCAAGCCGCTTCGGTATTATGATTGCTGATGAGAATAAGAGAATTATTGATTTCGAAGAAAAACCAAAGAATCCGAGAAGCAATTTAGCTTCCATGGGTATTTATATTTTTAACTGGAAGACTTTAAAAGAAGCATTACTGTTAAACAAAGACGTGCCGAATTTAGACTTCGGTATGCACGTGATTCCTTATGTACATCAGCAGGGTGCACCCCTTTATGCATATGAGTTCAGAGGTTACTGGAAGGATGTAGGTACCTTGAGCTCTTACTGGGAAGCCAATATGGAGCTTATTGATGTGGTTCCGGAATTCAATCTTTATGAAGAATACTGGAAAGTATACACCAAGTCTGACGTATTAGCACCACAGTACATATCTGCTGACAGTGAGATTCAGAAGTGTATTATCGGTGAAGGTACGCAGATTTACGGTAAGGTTATCAATTCCGTGATCGGCTGTGGCGTTACCATTGAAGAAGGCACAGTGATAAAGGATTCCATTATCATGAACCATACCACCATCGGTGCGAACTGTGAAATCACTAAGGCGATTGTTTCAGAAGACGTTTGTATCGGTGATAATGTTGTTCTGGGTGCCTTTGAAGAGGTGGATAATGAGACACATCCACATATCTATAATCAGGGTCTGGTATGTATCGGTGACAAGACCGTTGTTCCAAGCGGTGTCAAGATTGGTAAGAACGTAGTAGTTTCCGGTATCACAACTGCAGAGGATTACCCGGATAATTGTTTGGCAAGCGGTAAATCTTTAATTAAGGCAGGTGACAAGGCATGAGAGCAATAGGTATTATTTTAGCAGGCGGCAACAGTTTCCGAATGAAGGTTTTGGCCAAGAACAGAGCGATCAGTGCTATGCCGATTGCGGGCAGTTACAGAGCGATTGACTTTGCCCTGAGCAATATGACGAATTCCGGTATCGAGACGGTTTGTGTACTGACCCAGTACAATGCAAGAAGCTTAAACAGACATTTAAGTTCCTCCAAGTGGTGGGATTTCGGACGTAAGCAGGGCGGTCTAAGCGTACTTACTCCGGTTATTACAGAAGAAAACTCCAGCTGGTACCGCGGCACAGCGGACGCTATGTATCAGGCGCTCTGGAACCTGAAAGAAAGCCATGAGCCATATGCGATCATTGCATCTGGTGACTGTGTATACAAGATGGACTACAATGCCATGCTGGACGCACATATTAAGAATAAAGCGGATATTACCATTGCATACAAGCGTATGCCGGATGACGTGAGAATTGATCGTTACGGTGTACTCAGCATGGACGAAGCAGGCCGTATTACTGAATTAGAGGAGAAGCCTTTGGCAGTAAAGAGCCGCAATATTTCCTGCGGTATTTACATCATGCGCAGACGCCAGCTCATTGAGATTTTGGAGCAGTGCGCAGAGGAAGGCAGATATGATTTTGTACGTGACGTATTAGTGCGTTACAAGGATGTAAAGAAGATTTACGGCTACGAGATCAAGGATTACTGGGCAAATATCGCAAGCGTGGAGGATTACTTCAAGACCAATATGGATTTCTTGAAGAAGGAGGTCAGAGATTATTTCTTTAAGACCTATCCGGACGTTTATACGAAGGAAGAGGATTTAGCTCCGGCTAAATACAACACAGGCAGTTCTGTAAAGAACAGTCTTGTTGCAAGCGGATGTATCATAAACGGTAAAGTAGAGGATTCTGTAATCTTCAGAAAGGTATACGTGGGCAATAACGTTACGATTAAGAATTCGATTATATTAAATGATGTATATATTGGGGACAATACGTACATCGAGAACTGTATCGTTGAGAGCAGGGATACCATTCGTGCAAATTCTACATTGGTTGGACAGGATGAAATCAAGCTTGTCATGAATGACAGCGACAAACATGTGTGAACATAGGACTTTAAGGAAGTCGTATTTCCAGGAGGACCATAAGATGAGAATTACAGATGTACGTGTGCGCAAGGTCGATACGGATAGCAAGATGAGAGCTGTTGCTTCAATCACTATTGACGATGTTTTTGTAGTACATGATATCAAGATTATTGAAGGGGAAAAAGGCTTATTCATCGCTATGCCGAGTAAGAAAGGCGCAGACGGTGAATACCGTGACACTGCACATCCTATCAACTCTGAGACCAGAGTTATGTTACAGAACATCATCTTAGAAGCTTATGAAAAAGCTTCTGATGAAGAAATGTAACTGCAAAGTTAAAAGGATAAGAGAGATAAGCAAAAGGACTGTTATTGGGATTAAGCAGTCCTTTTTTGCTGCGTTGTTTTGCGATTTGTAATCGCAAAACTTATTGAAATTTTGTAAAAATTAGGGTATACTATATGTGGTTGGAGGTGACAAACTATAAATAGTCAAGAGGTTTTTGGAAATTTTTTGATTATGTAAAAATGGGTAACCTTAATAAACCATCTGAAAACATCGTATTTCAGATGGAACAGGATATTCTTTGAAAATGGATGTTAACGAAGCC
>JAFTXF010000086.1 GCA_017461685.1 Lachnospiraceae bacterium | reverse complement strand
GGCTGGCTGCACTAAGCACGATATCAACGATTACGTTAAAAGCAACGTCCAGAGTCTTTGGCTCATTGTACCAGATATTACCCATCTCGAAGCCGCCCTTTAATACGTGCTCCACGTCAAACAGACAGCAGTTCATGGTGTCACGTCTTGCAGACATATCATGCACATAAATATAGCCGTCACGGCAAGCCTGAATCTCTTCTGTAGTCATGAAAAACTTCTGGTATAATTCCTTATTCAGCTGATTGAAAATAAGACTTCTCTTGGTAGATACAAGCGCAGAGTCGGTATTGGAATTCTCCTTGTCACCGATGTACATAATAGACTGACTCTTCATGTACACGTCATCCAACATACGAACAAATTCCTGCTTGTAATTACGATAATCTCTGTAGCTCTTTGCTACTACAGGCTTTACCTGTTCCAAAGCACTTTCTACGATATTGTGCATCAGGGCAATAGGAACAGAGTCTTGTCCCAGTTCATCAATCTTGTCCACTACATGCTGACAGATTTTCATCTTCTCCTCATGGGTAAAGCTGGTCAAAGCTCTGTAAGCACTCTTGCCTACAGCATTGATTACCTTCTGTACGTTAAATTTCTCAAGACTTCCGTCCTTTTTAATAATCTGAACTTCTCTGGCTGTACTAAACGCAGCGCCATAGTCAAAAGCGTCCATTGCAGGGGTTTCCGGCTGTTTATTCATCGCATCCTCCTAAATCTAATATTTAAAATTATTCATAGTAAACGTATAAGCCAATTGATCTCTTTTCAGAAAATCCGGGCGTTTCCTATGAATTAAAATACGGGCGATAAAGCCCGGTCAACACACTCTAGTAATACAATATCTAGTGGCTTTCTATAAAATCACCACACGACCTTGTGTTACTAAGTATAAAACTCTCGTCTGCAAAAAGCAAGATGCAAACGAGAGTTTTTTATTTTCTGTTATTTCTTAACAAAATTTCCAACAAAAGTTTATCACATTCGACAAATATTACATTTATAATACAAAATCCAGTACTCTGAGTACGTCCCAAAGGTGATCGATTTCGTAATCCGGTTTAAAGTCTCCTGCAAGCTCTTTTCTGTCAGGATTGAAGTAACAGGTCTTGATCCCTGCAAGGGCTCCGCCCTTAATATCGCTGGTTAAAGAATCTCCTACAATAATCGTCCGTTCAGGGTCAAAATCAGGAATCTTACTGAAAACATAAGTAAAATAATCCTGATTCGGCTTCTCATGGCCTACCTCCTCAGAGATAAAGCAGTCGTTCATGCAATCCCTGAAGCCTGACAGATTAATCTTTCTGCGTTGGGTGCCTGCTATACCGTTAGTCACAATATACTGTCTGCACTTGGACTGAAGGGTCTTACAAAGACCTAAAGAGTCATGAATATACTCGTATACATTGCCCAAAACCTCTTCATACTCCTTACGCACCAGCTCCACATCAATATCGTGCATACCAAGCTCGTTAAAAAGGGTCTTAAAACGGCCTGTCAAAAGCTCCGGCTGGGTCACCTCACCAAGCTCCAGTTTCTTCCAGTATGACTCGTTAATCCGACTGTATAAGTCGATTATATCATCTGTAAGGGGCTTATGAATGGTCCGGAAAACCTGTGTAATCGCCTCCTTCTGGGCGATTTTAAAATCTAACAGCGTCCCATCCATATCCCATAAAATAACATCAAATTTCATTTGTAGCTCCTGTTTCGTTTTTTTCTTCTGAAGAAGTCTCTGCTGCTTCTTTGGCATTTTTGTTCCGGCGCAGCTTAATTCCGATAAATATCGCAACTGCAATTACTAGTACAAATACCGCCACCAAAAGTAGGTAAGACATAAATGAATTTAAAAACAGAACCAAATTTGTCATCGCGAGTACCTCTTTTCTCAATCTAGATTTAAATATACCATGATAAAGATTTATCGTCAAGGAACAAATCTCTCTAATGAGAAATCTTATTTATCTTTCTCTGTTGTCTTTCGAAGAAATATAAGTAAACTAAATAATAATGCAGACCATTCCGCCGTTCATATCGTTTACGATTTTCTGCATGGATTCCTGCAGCTTTAACTGACTTTCCTCTCCAATCATGGACACCTTGGTCTGAATGCCGTCCT
Organism: Lachnospiraceae bacterium; assembly: GCA_017461685.1. Lineage (GTDB taxonomy): Bacteria > Bacillota > Clostridia > Lachnospirales > Lachnospiraceae > RGIG6307. The sequence continues at coordinate 5,227 of JAFTXF010000086.1, read as the reverse complement.
GCACCAGCTGCTCGATGGTTTTGCCGAAAATATTCGTTTCCCATACACCCTCTTCGCTGTCCTTTGCCTTGTTAATATAGCCGATTAAATCCTCGGCCTGCTCCTTAGTTCCTACAATCGGGGCGATTTCCGTCTCGATTCCGGCACGTATCATATGAATACTTGGACTTTTTGCCTTGATTTTTACACCGAATTTATTACCGTGCTTAATTAACTCCGGAGCTTCTAACACAATCTCGCTCTGCTGCGGCATCACCACACCGTAACCGGTATTACGTACCTGTTGCATAGCTACTAACACCTTGCTGTACTCCTGCTTCATGGTAGCCAGATCCTTCAATAGTCCGATAAGCTCGTATTCGTTATTCACCGCCTGACCGGTCAGTTCGGAAAGCATATCGTAATAATATGCTTCCTCCATAGCCATCTGAATCCGGGCAATGCCGGTGGATAAATCAATCTGCTCTAACACTGCATTTGCAATATAAGGACATTCAAAAGAAAGCTTTTGGTTTTTTAACTTTCTGATGGTATTTTTGTTCTCCATAAAACTCTTTACGGCCTCAATAACAGAAGCCTTTAACGGATGGCTGACAGAAAGCATTTCCACCCATTTCGGCATATAGAATTCCACACTGGTCAGCGGAAATTCCAAAAGCAGGGTCTCTAAAATCCGGTAAATGTCTTCTTTCTTGAGCTGTTCGCAATTGACAGGCAGTACGTACACACCATATTTTTCTTCCAGTTCCCGGGCCAACTTCTGGGTATCATCACTGTAAGGTCTGGCAGAATTTAACAAGAGAATATAAGGCTTATGCTCTTTGGAAAGAGCCTCCATGGTCTTTTCCTCCGCTGCAATATAAGCATCCCTCGGAAGTTCACCGAAACTGCCGTCTGCCGTAATCACCAGACCAATCGTAGCATGGTCCTCGATTACTTTGGTGGTTCCTACCTCAGCTGCTTTGGTAAAAGGAATGGTTTCCTCGTACCACGGCGTTTTGACCATACGCTCCTGTCCTTCCTCCATGTGTCCTACGGCGCCGTCCACCATATAACCCACGCAATCAATGAGCCGGACCTTCATGGACACATTGTCCTCTAATACAATCTCGGCTGCCTGCTTCGGTATAAACTTGGGCTCCGTGGTAGTGATGGTCTTGCCGCCACTGCTCTGCGGAAGCTCGTCACGGGCCCGTTCCGCCTCGTGTTCATCTTCCATGTTAGGAAGCACGCACAAATCCATAAAACGTTTAATAAAGGTGGATTTGCCCGTTCTGACAGGTCCTACAACCCCAATATAAAGCTGCCCGCCTGTCCTTACTTTCATATCCTGATATACACTGTATGTATTATGTTCCAATGCTTCATCCTCCATTCTAATGCTGTTATATGTATATGAAACATTGGAAAAATGTATGCAGACTATGTCCTTTTATTTTATCCCCGGATTTGTCCGTTTCCAAGTATGGTGTACTTGTAGGAGGTCAGCTCCTTTAATCCCATAGGGCCTCTTGCATGCAGCTTCTGGGTACTGATACCAATCTCTGCACCGAAGCCGAATTCAAAGCCGTCGGTAAATCTGGTGGAAGCATTGACATATACACAGGCTGCGTCGACCAGACCTGTAAATAAATTGGCCCGATTCAAATCCTTGGTAATAATGGCCTCGGAATGCTTGGTATTGTATTTATTGATATGGGAAATGGCCTCGGAAATAGATGCAACAGTTTTCACGGAAATAATATAATCCAAATATTCTGTACCGAAATCCTCCTCTGTCGCTCCCTTACAATGGGCCATAAAGCACTGGGCAGCCACGTCACCGCGTATTTCCACGTTCTTGGCAAGCAGTCTTTCCTCCAGCTTCGGCAAAAAATCTGCAGCAATATCTTTGTGCACCACAAGAGATTCACAGGCATTGCATACACCGATACGCTGTGTTTTGGCATTGTCGATAATATTCAGTGCTATCTCAATATCCGCATCCTTGTCCACGTAAATATGGCAATTGCCGGTACCGGTTTCAATGACCGGAATGGTACTGTTTTCCACGACAGCACGAATAAGACCTGCTCCTCCTCGCGGAATCAGCACGTCAACATATTGATTCAGGCGCATAAATTCACTTGTTACTGCCCTGTCGGTGCTGTCAATGAGCTGCACCGCATTAGGATTAACACCGGCAGCTTTCAGCGCCTTTCTGATGACATCGCTAATAGCACGGTTAGAATGAATAGCATCTGCGCCGCCCTTTAAAATCACCGCATTGCCGGTCTTAAAACAAAGCCCGAAGGCATCTGCCGTAACATTTGGTCTGGACTCATAAATAATCCCAATAACGCCTAACGGCACTCTCACCTTGGAAATATACAGTCCGTTAGGCCTGTCAAAAGTCTCCATAATCTCTCCGATAGGATCCGAAAGCTCCACAATCTGTAAAAGGCCTTCACTCATAGCCTGAATGCGCGCTTCGGTCAGCCTCAGTCTGTCCAAAAGGCCCTGATGCATCCCCTTTGCCTCGCCATTTGCAATATCTATGGCATTGGCCTCTAAAATCACTGCGCTCTGCTCTACCAAAGCCGCAGCAACCTGCTTTAAAGCATTATTTTTCTGATTGGTGGTAAGAGCCTGCAATTCATACTTTGCAGTACAGGCACTCTTGCCCAGCGTAATTAAATCAAAACCGGTTTCCTGCATATTTTACCTCCTGTCTAATCTGTAAGCCGTGAGCATATTCTTGGGTGCGTGCCGGAGCAATATGCTCACGGATCCATTTTTCTTATTTCTTATTACCGAATTTTTCCCCTAAATTCTCAATGGTTCCGTCTTTGTTTTGAATGTCAATATTATTTAACTGCCCTCTTAATGCATTGCGCACACTTTCTATATAAGCCTTTCTCAGTGCCTGCTGCTCTGCTTTTTCCTCTTCGTTCAAGCCTTCCTTCTGGGATTTGTGATAAAGAGCATTGATTCTGGCAATTTTTTCATCCATGGTTAACTTACTGATATCCTGCATATTAGTTTTTGTGCAGGCCCTCTACAAAGCTCTTTAAATCGAAGCTTGCGTCGCTGTGAGCCTTAAACAAGGTACCTACATTTTCTCCTTCCATAATTTCATGTATTACCGATACATTCTGACTGTTAGCGATAATCATATCTGCGCCTGACTTAGTAGCAATCCGGGCTGCAATCAGCTTAGTGCCCATGCCCCCGGTTCCTACGCTTGAGCCGGTTGTAGAACGGCCCATCTGCATAATATCTTCGTCCAGATATTCTACTACCTCTATAAATTCAGCATCCGGATTGGTTCTCGGGTCATCTGAATACAGTCCGTCAATGTCAGACAGTAAAATCAATAGATCCGCCTCAATTAATGCCGCAACAATGGCAGACAAGGTATCGTTATCACCGATTTCAATTTCGTAGGTAGCAACAGTATCGTTTTCATTTACAATCGGCACTGCCCCAAGCTTTAAAAGTTCTTTAAAGGTATTGTAGGCATTGAAACGGTTTAAATCATCCACAATAGTATTCTTGGTCATAAGTATCTGGGCCGCAATGTGGTTATACTCTGCGAAAAGCTTCTGATATACCATCATAAGCTTGGCCTGACCTACCGCTGCACAGGCCTGCTTTACTGCAATAGGGCTATCCCCCTTAACATCAGCTCTGCCGGATAAATGCATGGCATTTCTGCCGGCTGCAATGGCACCGGAGGATACCAGTACCACTTCCTTTCCCTGATTGCATATATCGCACAACGCGCGCACTAATTTCTCTAACTTCACATAATCCAAATCCCCGGTTTCTGCATGCTGCAGAGAACTGGAGCCGATTTTAATCACAATGCGTTTTTTATCTTTAATGTAATCTCTGATGTTTGCATTCATATGTGTTACTCCTTCTTTGAAGGGCTATTGCCTTTCGTCATTGTTTTTATCTTTTGGAGCCCGGTTTTTTATCGCCCGGTTTTTACTCAGCCCCGTTGGAAATCGGTCTGTAAATTGCCGCAAGCTGCTCCGCCACCTTCAGTCCGTCCATGGCAGCAGAGGTAATACCACCTGCATATCCGGCGCCCTCACCGCATGGATACAGCCCCTTTATAGCGGACTGGCAGTCTTCCTCTCTGATAATACGTACCGGAGAAGATGTCCTGCTCTCTACGCCGTCCATCCATACATTGGCTGCTGCAAAGCCCGGAATAATCCTGTCGAAATGTTCCATACCCTCTACAAAAGCCCGGTTCATATCCGCAGGAAGAATACCTGTCAGGTCTGCTTCCACAAAGGCACCCTTGATGCATGGTTCATAGGCTTCTATATCATCCGCAGTCCTTTTTATGGCATTGGATATTTTCTCCGGTACATTGGATATCTCTGCTGATGCATCGCTTGTCTCCGCCGGCGCTTTCGTTGCTTCTGCCAGTGCCTCAGCTCTCACTTCCGATATACCGGATGTTGCTTCTAATATTACTTTGTGTTTAAAACTGCCATATCGCTCCACAGGCACCTTGCCTCCGCCCAGTACAAAAGCCTTCTCTTCCAGTCTGCGCTGAAATGCTACGCCTGCCAACGGATGATCACTGCCGAAATCCTCCGGAGTTACCGCTACAATAATGGCACTGTTGGCATTGGCACCGTCACGTCCGGAATAACTCATACCGTTCACAGCAAGTCTCCCCTCCTCTGAGGAAGCATTTACCACATATCCTCCCGGACACATGCAAAAGCTGTACACCCCTCTTCCGGTACTTGTTTTGGCTACCACCTTGTAAGGAGCGGCCCCCAGTACCGGATGATGTTTCACACCGTACTGGCTCTGATTGATCAGAGACTGGGGATGTTCTACCCGAAAGCCCACTGCAAAAGCTTTGGCTTCCATAGGAACACCCAGCTCATATAATGTTTCAAAAGTATCCCTGGCACTGTGTCCGATAGCAAGCACTGCACCGGCACACATAATCTCATCGCCGTTTTCCAGCTGTACACCTATCAGCTGATCATTCTCTATCCTAAAATCCGTAACCTGACTTTCAAAACGCACGTCACCACCCCAGGCAAGGATTTTCTCACGCATCCTCTTTACAATCCGGCTTAACACATCCGTGCCGATATGGGGCTTGGCATCATACAAAATATGCTCCGGCGCCCCGTTTTCTACCAAAATAGAAAGCACTTCCAGATTACGTCCGCTTTTATCCTTCACCAAAGTATTCAGTTTACCGTCT
>JAFTXF010000085.1 GCA_017461685.1 Lachnospiraceae bacterium | reverse complement strand
TGATGTCAGAAAAACACAATACTGCGCCATTTAAGTTGGATTGCGAGCAAATCATCAATGAAGTAAGAAATAACATAGAGCGTAATAAATCTAGATATATAATAAAATCATCGTACCGTATGTGGGAGAATTTAAAAAATCATAATGAAACTATATTCCTACATTATGGATACCGCATAATGAAGCCGGAGTGGGTAGATGAGTCAGAAACAGAACCTGTGAAGCCGAAGATTGATGAAGGCAGCAGCAAGTACGCGAAGGATCAAGTTGAGAAAACAAATGGCAGCACCTTGGCGAAGACGCAAAACCGGAAGCCAAGTAAAGGCGAGCTGACAAAGGCGCAAAACCGGAAGCCAAGCAAAGGCGAGCTGACAAAGGCGCAAAATGAGGAACAAAGCAGCATACAGCCAAAGAAGGCAAATACGGCAGCAGTTGAAAATACGGCAAAAAGCGGAAGCGGAGCATTGCAGAAGGGAAATTTTGAAACTCGTTCGAGTGATAAAATAACTAAATTAATAAAAGCCATAAAGAAGAACTGCAAGAAGCTATGGGAGGGCTTGTCCCGTAAATGAAATGATGTATAATGCGGCAAAAACTTCAAGGTATTTGATTATGAACTAATAATGAAAATAGGAGCATTTGACTATGAGAAAGAATTTTGGAGCAAAACCTATCCTGTATCCGCAGCCGGTATTTATTATCGGTAGTTTCGATGAGAACGGCATACCTAATGCAATGAACGCTGCGTGGGGCGGCATTAGTGAAGCGACAGAGATAAGCATATGTCTGAGTCCGGAACATAAGACGGTAAAAAATATTCTTGCGCGCGGTGCATTTACAGTCAGTATGGCGACGGTGGATACGCTGGCAGCATGCGATTATGTAGGTATCGTCTCTGCAAATAATGAGCCGAACAAATTAGAAAAAGCCGGTTTCCATACCGTGAAAAGTGAAAATGTGGATGCACCGGTGATAGAAGAGCTGCCGCTGACCATTGAATGCAGGCTGGTAAGTTATGACGAAGAAAGCTGCCGCATGGTGGGAGAAATTGTAAATGTATGTGCAGATGAAAGCATCCTGACTAACGGTATGATTGATCCTGCAAAGCTGCGCCCGATTACCTATGACGGAATGAATCATGCTTACTATGTACTTGGGGAAAAAGTCGGAAATGCTTTTAAAGACGGTCTTGCGTTGAAATAGATGGGATAGTTTTGAAAACGCACCTACGCAATTTTTTTACATATTTTTCGTAAAAGCGCTAGACGTACCCGTAGAAGTGTGTTAGAATACTTTTAAAGCATTATATTTCTATTATTTCTACAAATGATATCTTTTAAATAAATCTTTTTATCTAAGGAAATCTCAATGCTTTATTCCAATTTATTTTAAGCAGTGAGGTTTTCCGAAGATTGAGGCAGGCCTCCTGCGTATTGAAAAAGGAGACAACCCGAACATGCCGCTGCGCATTTTCTTTTACCTGTCAGACCTATACTCGACGCTGACGAAGGATGAGAATATGTACGGCAGCAAGCAGATTAAGCTCCCGGCACCGCGGTTTGTGGTATTTTACAACGGCACGGATGAACGGCCGGAGTACGAGGAATTGAAGCTTTCGGATATGTACATAATGAAGGATGAGAAGATATCCTTAGAGCTGCTGGTAGATGTATTTAATATCAATACCGGACATAATGAGGAACTGCTGGCAGCCTGCAGGACACTGCACGATTATGCGGTATATACAAGGCGTGTGCGGCAGTATGCCGGAGAGGTGGATGTTTGCGGCGATAAAATCCGCACCATCGAGGAAGCCGTGGAGCAGGCAATTACTGAGTGTATCCGGGAAGGAATCTTAAAGGAATTTCTGGAGCAGAACAGAACGGAGGCGATGCATATGAGTATTTATGAATATGACGAAGAAAAGCATATGAGAATGGAGCGGGAGTACTTTTATGCGGAAGGCCACCGGGATGGTCTTACGGAGGGGCACCAGGCTGGCCTCACCGAAGGACGGGCAGAAAGAGATAAGCTCTTCCGCTTAATTGATGCCATGACTTTGGATAATCAGGTGGACAGCATTCCGAGACTGTCGAAGGAACCGGAATTTTATAAAGAGATGCTGAAGAAATATCATCTATGATATGCAATTGCTATGGAATGTCAAGTAACTAATTATAATTAGAAAAGTAGTTCATTACAATTAGGAAAAACAAAATATTGCCAATGCAAAGGCCGTTCACTTTACGAAACTGAAGCGTGACGTGAACGGCCTATTATATTAGTGCCTGCGACCAGTGCCTGCGACCAGTGCCTTCGACCGGCACCTAAGATTTAATCACCGGTAATCGGAATAGAAAGCATGATCGAAGTTCCTTCCCCGGTCTTACTGTCGATATGAATGGTAAAGGCATCACCGTAGGTCAGATGCATACGGACGGCCACATTTTGCAAGCCGATGGAATCACTCGGAATGCTCTTTAAGTCCTTCAGTTTGTTGCGAAGGGCTTCCAGTTTTTCATGGGACATTCCTATGCCGTTGTCCTGAATGGTGATATTACAGTAATTATTCGCTGTTTCTGCCTTGACCAGAATGGTATTGTGCTTGTCTAACTGTGGAGAGCAGCCGTGGAAGACTGCATTTTCAATCAGTGGCTGTAAAATCAGCTTTGGAACCATGACGTCTGCAGAAGCTCCTTCGCTTTGAAGGGTAAAATGCAGCTTTTCTTTGTAGCGCTGGTTCAAAATCTTTAAGTACAGTTCTGTGTAATAGAACTCTGTTTTCAATGTTACCAGATTGGTAGAGTCTAATGCATATTGTAAAAGCCTGCTCAAGGTCAAAGTCATTTCCGGCGCCTTGTGGTCAAAACCCAGTGTCTCCACCTCCATGTTACGGATCAAATTCAAGGTGTTAAATAAAAAGTGCGGATTAATCTGGGACTGCAAAGCGTGGTAGGTGGCTTTATTCTGCTGCTCTAACTGCTTATCCAGCTCCTTGGAGAGCGCATGGTTCGTTTGAATATATTTCATCAGATGCCGTATGATTTTTTGCGTTTCCGGTTCGGAAATCTTTTCCGGCTGTTCTGTCAGCGGATTGTCCAAAAAGTCCATAATGGTACGAACCGGATGTGTGATCAGCCAAACCATCCAGATAACAATCAGCAGTGCCAATACTAACAGCCATGGAAAGAGCGAAAACAGGGAAGCAGAGAAGTCATAGCCCTTGCCGATATAGCTTTGGGGCGTAGTGACGGTGATATAATACCAGTCATACTGGCCGGAGTGCTGCTGCACATAAATATACGGTTCATCTCCGGTTACGTATTTGCTATAAAATTCCTTCGAACTGTCAAAATGTATAAGCTCCGGCACAGTTTCAAGGGCTTCCGGAATATCCTGCTGGCCGTTTCGGTAAAGCAAGTCTCCGTCATCGGAAATAATATAAATATTCTGGAAGGAAGTATTCTGTCCGTCCGCCAGTGTGGAAATTTGTGCGGTATCGATATTGACTGCAATCAATGCCTGCTGTCCGGATTTATAAAGGGGCACGCATAGCGTCATAAGATAAGGATATCGATTGTCTTTTTTGCGGGGGATAAAGGTATTACCCTCCGGCATCTCCCAGGCGGACAGGCTTTCTGCGTCTGACTGGGATTTTATCATTTGCGGATTTTGGCTGGAGGAGGTAAAGACCTCACTGCCGTAAGAAGGAAATAAATAAATCGAGTTGACGGCAGGAAAACCCTCCTGATAGGACACCAACTGACTGTAAATCTGACTGTATATATCAGGAAAAAGCCTCTCCGCATTATCGTTAAAAAGATAAATCTGAATCATATTGTTGATGGACAGCAAAGAAGTGATGCGGCTGAAGCTAACAAAGTCGTCATCTAACGCAGCACTGATTCGCTCGGTCTGGAGCTCACTGTAGGAAGTATACTCCAACTGCAGCGCCTTGGTAGCATTATAATGGGTGTATAGCATAAAGCCTGTAAACAGCACCATTACAAATGCTAAAAGCGTAAAAAACCACTTGCGCACAAATGCATTTTTGATAAATTTGATGATTCTGTGCATAATAAATGCCTCATAAGCCTCTAAAGCATCTTCAAAACATGAATACGGTATTCTGAAGGTGTATAAGAGGTATAATGTCTGAAATTAATATTAAAACGGTTCGGGTTCGGGTAACCTACCCGTGAGGAAATGTCTGAAATCTTCATGTTGGTCTTCAACAGCTCCATGGCCTTCTGCATACGGACCTCTGTCAGGTAATCCTTGTAGGAAACGCCGGTAATGGTCTTAAAGCAGCGGCTGAAATGAGCGCCGGACATATAAACCGCAGCAGCAACCGTATCTCTCGTCAAGTCCTTACCGTAGTGCTGATGGATGTAAGCGATGGCATTTTCGATACGCTGGTTCAAAACGTATTCCGGCATATCAATAAAGTCCTCCTCAGGAATAACCTCCTCTATGGTAGGAGAAGCGATAACAGCAGCAGGCGGCTGTGTCAGTATGGTAGTACGCAGCTGCTCGATGGAAGCAAAAGAACAAAGCAGCTTTGCAGATACCATAATATGTAATAGAGACTGCATCTGCTGGCAAAGCAGGTCCATGGAGTCCGGTATATCGTCACAAAACATGATGTAGTGACAATTGTTCTGCTCCTGCATCACAGGAATCAGAAACAGCGGCTGGTAGAGCAGGGAAATAAGATTGCCCGTTGCAGTGACCAAAGCATCCTGGCCGTAGGTCCATTTGACAGTATCCAGAAAATCTACCTGAATATATAGCCCTTTGGTATCGTCGTAAGATACAGGTAATTTGGCCTTAGAAAAATCATGAAGCGCAGCTTCAGAGTCTGCATATCTGCCATTTAGTATATTCTGAAAATACAGCTCCTGAATGTCGTCCAGGAAAATGCTTGGCGGCGTATAGGCAATGCGCTTGTAACCAAGAGACTGAGAAGCCGCTTCTAATGCCTGGGTCAGCTCGATGAAGTCCACCGGCTTTAAAAGGTAGTGAGAAACGCCCAGTCTCATGGCAGTTTTGGCGTATTCAAATTCGCCGAAGCTGGAAATGACGATGGCAACAAAATCTCTGGTGACCTTATTTAAATGTTCTAAAAAAGTCAGCCCATCCATCATAGGCATACGAATATCCAATAATACAATATCAGCCGGCCTTTGCTGAAAAGCGGAAAGGGCCTCCAGACCATTATTGCAGATATCCGTAACTTCATAATTGGGAAGCTTGGAGTCAATAAAACGCTGCAGCATGTCCTGAGAGCTTAATTCGTCATCGACGATCATAATTTTGTACATAAATAGATCCTCTTATCTGTAAACGGATGATAACGGTAAGGCTGCAAATAAAATCATAAGCAGAGATGCAGTGTCATAGTCCGTGATTCATCCTAGTTTTTATATGTAATCATAACCTACATTTATAATAAAGTAGAAGATGGAAAATGTCAATGCAAAGAGAAAAATCAAATTGTGTGTAAATGGCACAAAACGAGTAGAAAAGCATCAAATGCGGATTCAAAAAAAACATAAACGGGTGCATAATAATAAAAGAAACACAACAGGAGGGTGATTTGGAAAAATGAGCAAAAATACTAAAAAACAAAAAGCTTCCAAAAGAGCATACCGAGAAAGTATCAGTATGGGCTTACTGGCGTTGCCGGGTGTGATATATTTGATTATATTCAACTATATTCCGCTGGCCGGTCTTGTTATTGCATTCAAGAACTTTAAGCCTTTGAAGGGCATCTGGGGCAGTGACTGGATTGGACTTAAGAACTTCGAGTTCTTCTTTACTTCAGCAGATGCTGTCAGAACGCTCCGCAACACATTATTGTATAACATTGCATGGCTGATTATCGGTACATTCTGTTCCGTAGGTCTGGCACTTTTGTTCTACCATGTAAAGAACAGAAAGGCTTTGAAGTTCTACAATACTGTTATGCTGATGCCGAAGTTTTTATCAGCGGTTATTTTATCATTCGTTGCCGAGATGTTCTTGAGCTATCGTTTTGGTTATATCAATCAGTTAATTACAGCAGCCGGCGGTACAGCAGTAGACTGGTACACCAAGATAGGCGCTTGGCCGATTATTTTGACCATTGTACAGGTTTGGGGTACTGTAGGTGTTGGTTCCATGATTTATTATGCAGCGCTTATGAGCATGGACGAAGGACTCTTAGATGCAGCCAAGATTGACGGTGCTAATAAGGTTCAGCAGATCTGGCACGTAATGATTCCACATTTGATTCCGATTATCGTAGTTCAGAATATCGTAAACTTAGGACACTTATTCAGTTCAGGTCTTGACCTGTTCTATCAGGTACCTAAGAATATCGGTGTATTGTATCCGACTACAGACGTTATCAATACATATACGTTCCGTGCATTGCAGAGTGGTAATCTTGCC
>JAFTXF010000084.1 GCA_017461685.1 Lachnospiraceae bacterium | reverse complement strand
CATTGTGGGACATTTTAGAATAAGTTGATTTAGGAAATTAGGAAGCTATGGAATTGTCGGCCGAAGTATATTTTATATGAGCCGCCAGTTCCATAGTTTTACAATGATCAAAATTACAGAAGCAGGAAGGTAAGTATGATATATTTATCACATTTTCAATTTCCGCACATCGAGCGGGAGTATTCTTTTATCATGGGTCTGAAGAGGACATGCTACGATACGGTGTACCCGTTTCAGATATTGTCCAAAAACGGTTTGGAAATGCTTGTGATTGCGACACACTCTCCTTTTCTACTTTCCATGCGGGATGCCAAGATTTATGATATGGATGAAAATCCGATAGATGTAAAACGGTGGACGGAACTGAAAAATGTCCGTGCATACTATGAGTTTTTCAAAAATCATGAAAGAGAGTTCTGAGAATAGGGAGTTTTTTAACGGATTACCGCTTTAATTTGTGAAAATTGTTCTAATTTTATTTGTAAATATTTGCAAAATATGTATTCTTAACAATTGCAAGAAAATCTTTGTTGTGATAAAATGTTGAACATAAATGAACAAGGAAGCTTATAAGGCAAGGAGAAGCATATGATTAAGGTAGCGATATTTGGTTTTGGTACAGTAGGAAGCGGTGTGGCAGAGGTTTTGGATGTAAACCGTGCAGAGATTATGAAGCGTACCGGAATGGATATAGAGGTCAAGTATATTCTGGATTTAAGAGATTTCCCGGGACACAAGTTTGAGTCTAAGGTTGTTCACGATGTGGATATTATTTTAAACGACCCTGAGGTTGCTATTTGCTGTGAGACCATGGGTGGCAAGACCTTTGCTTATGATTATACCAAGAGAGCCTTGGCAGCCGGCAAGAGTGTGTGCAGCTCCAATAAAGAGCTGGTAGAGGCCTATGGACCGGAGCTGATTGAACTGGCAAAGGCACATGAGTGCAGTTATTTATTTGAGGCAAGTGAAGGCGGCGGCATTCCGATTATCCGCAATATCAACCAGTGTCTTACTGCTGACAAGATAGAGAGCATTATGGGTATTTTAAACGGTACTACCAATTATATGCTGACCAAGATGGACAGAGAAGGTGCTGACTATGCAGAGGTCTTAAAGGAAGCTCAGGATATGGGCTACGCAGAGCAGAATCCTGCAGCCGATGTGGAAGGACATGATGCAGGACGTAAGATTGCGATTTTGGCATCTTTAGCTTGTGGCAAGACGGTTCCGTATCAGTCTTTATACGTAGAAGGTATTACCTGCATTACAAGCATGGATTTTAAATATGCAGCCAAGCTGGGCATGAGCATTAAGCTAATTGGTCAGTGCCGCATAGAGGGAGAGCAGGTTTTTGCTATGGTTTCTCCTTGTCTGATTAAGAATACCCATCCTTTATATATGGTAAATGACGTTTTTAACGGCGTTTTGGTACATGGCAATATGTTAGGTGATGCATTATTTTACGGTGCCGGAGCAGGAAAGCTTCCGACGGCCAGTGCAGTGTGTGCTGACGTGATTGCTTTGGCAGGCAGTCTGGGAGAACATATTCCTTGTAAATGGGCACAGGAGCAGGCGATTCTTGCACCTCACGAAGCACAGAAGCACACCTTCTTTGTACGTATGAAGCAGACAGGCAGGGATGAAGCTGTTTCCTTGTTTGGTGCTACAGAGTACATAGAGTTAGAGGGACAGAGTGAAGAATGTGCTTTTGTGACTGCAGAGATGACAGAGCAGGATTTTGCACAGCGTTATGCCAAGCTTTCCGGTGCCATCAGCAGAATCCGCATGGCATAGGTGATAGATAACAGGTGCTTGCGAGACAAGGCAGGCTTCGCAGACACCGGGAGATAGATGAGCAGACCTGGAGGTTTAGATATATGAAGTATGTAATTGTTTTGGGAGACGGTATGGCAGATGAGCCGTTAGAGGCTTTGCAGGGACGTACACCGTTAGAATATGCGCAGACGCCTGCTATGGACCGATTGAGTAAATGGTCCGAAATCGGCATGGTGCAGACCGTTCCGGAAGGCATGAAGCCGGGCAGCGACGTGGCCAATCTGGCAGTGCTTGGTTACAATCCTAAGGAAAATTATTCCGGCCGTTCTCCTTTAGAAGCTCTGAGTATCGGGGTTCCGATGGAGGCTACAGATATAGCACTCAGATGCAAGATCGTGACCCTTTCCGAGGAGGATAAGCCTTTTGAGGAACTGACCATCATTGACCACAGTTCTTCCGAGATTTCCACAGAGGACTGCGGCATACTGGTTGAGGAAGTAAAGAAAGTCTTGCAAAACGAAATTTACCGGTTTTATGTGGGTACCAGCTACAGACACTGTCTGATTTGGAAGCAGGGTTCTGTCATGGAACTGGTTCAGCCGCATGATGTTTTGGGACAGGTAATCGGGCAGCATTTGCCTCAGGATGAGATGCTTCTTTATATGATGAAGAAGAGCTATGAGATATTAAAGGACCATCCGATTAATATAGAGCGCAAGAAGCAGGGCTTAAATCCGGCTAACTGCTGCTGGTTCTGGGGTGCAGGCACCAAGCCGAAGGTTTCTGATTTTTATGAAAAGACCGGAAAGAAAGGATTGATGGTTTCTGCCGTAGACTTACTGAAAGGTATTGCGGTAGGGGCACACATGGGCGTGGCTCAGGTAGAGGGTGCCAACGGCGGACTTCACACCAATTACGAGGGAAAGGTAGAGGCAGCGGTTCAGGGACTGACGAAAGAAGGATATGACTTTGTATATGTACACGTAGAGGCGCCTGACGAAATGGGACATCAGGGCAGCATAGAGCGTAAGGTTCAGGCAATAGAATATCTGGACAGCCGTGTGATCGGGCCGATTTGTGACAAACTGGATGCGGCGGGAGAGGACTACCGTATGCTGGTACTTCCGGATCATCCGACGCCTATACGTATCCGTACCCACTCATCAGACAGTGTACCGTATTTACTTTTTGACAGTACCGCCAGGGAAGACCATGATTGGCTTTACAATGAGGCAGAGGCCCGTAAGAGCGGCAATTTCATGGCAAACGGCTACAAAATGATTGAAAAATTATTCTTAGATATTTAAATATATTTACATACAGTGAGGAAAAAATTATGAAGAAAGTAGTAAAATTTGGCGGCAGCTCCCTTGCAAGTGCCGCGCAGTTTCAGAAGGTTGGCGAAATCATTCGCGCAGATAAGCACAGAGCATATGTAGTGCCTAGTGCTCCGGGAAAGCGTTTCAGTGCAGATACCAAGGTTACCGATATGCTGTATGGCTGCTATGCATTGGCAGAAGCGGGCAAAGATTTCTCCAAAGAACTGGAGACAATTCATGAGCGTTATAAGGAGATTATTAACGGTTTACAGCTGGAGTTGACTTTGGAAGATGAGTTTGCAGTAATGAAAGAGCAGTTTGAGGCCAAGGCAGGTAAGGACTATGCAGCCAGCCGTGGTGAATATTTAAACGGTATTATTATGGCAGCATATCTGGGCTTTGAATTTGTGGATGCAGCCAAGGTAATTCGTTTCAGTGATTCCGGCGAATTTGATGCAGAGACTACTCATGAGATTATGAGTAAGTATTTAGGACAGTTCAGCCAGGCAGTTGTTCCGGGTTTTTACGGTTCTTATGCAGACGGTCGTATTAAGACCTTCTCAAGAGGCGGTTCTGACGTGACCGGTGCTATCGTAGCGAAGGCAGTTCGTGCGGACGTTTACGAGAACTGGACAGACGTATCCGGTGTATTAGTAACAGACCCTCGTATTGTGGAGAATCCGGAACCAATCAGTATAATTACATATAAAGAACTGCGTGAGCTGGCTTATATGGGCGCGAGTGTACTTCACGAGGATGCTATTTTCCCTGTAAGACAGGAAGGTATTCCGATCAATATTAAGAATACCAATGCTCCGGAAGATGCAGGTACATGGATTGTAGGCAGCACTTGCCAGAAGTCTAAGAATATCATTACCGGTATCGCAGGCAAGAAGGGCTTCTGTGCTGTAAATATCGAAAAGGACATGATGAACTCTGAGGTTGGATTTGGCCGTAAGGTGTTGCAGGCATTTGAAGACTATGGTATTTCCTTTGAGCATATTCCTTCCGGTATCGATACCATGACTGTTTTCGTACATCAGGATGAGTTTATTGATAAAGAGCAGAGCGTTGTTTCTGCAATTCACAGACTGGCAAAGCCGGATACCATTGACATTGAAGCGGACCTGGCGTTGATTGCAGTAGTAGGACGCGGTATGCGTGCGCAGAAGGGTACAGCGGCTACCATTTTTAAAGCCCTTGCTAATGCAGATATCAATATCAAGATGATTGATCAGGGATCCAGTGAGCAGAATATCATCATCGGTGTAGCGAACAGAGACTTCGAGGCTGCTATTAAGGCTATCTACAAAGGTTTTGTAAAATAATTTTATTTCCTTACATACAAAAGACGGTACGGCGTGGGCTGTGCCGTTTTTTTGTCAGAGCGTGGATATCAGGGCAAATAGGATATCAGGGCAAATAGGATACCAGAGCATATAGGATATCAGGCGTATTGGATATCAGAGTGTATGGGATGGAAGAGGATTGTGGCGTGGCTTTATCATGACTTGTCATGGTTTGTCGTGATTGGTTTGTCATGATTTTCTGGCAAAAAGCTTGACAAACCCGCAAATGAGTGATAGAATACTTCCAAAGCATTATATTTCTATTGTTTCTACAAATGATATCTTTTTATTAATCTTTTTTTTCAGGAAATCTCAATGCTTTATTCCAATTTATTTTAAGCAGTGAGGTTTTCCGAAGATTGTGGCAAGCCTCCTGCGTATTTCAAAAGGAGGTATGCTGTATGTCTACACAAGCACACTTACCGAAGATAAAGCGGGATCATAAATCCCGTCTGTTTGTTATGATTTTCAGCGACAAGAAGGAGTTATTGGAGCTGTACAATGCCATGAGCGGCAGACGTTACGAGGACCCGGAGGCACTTACTATCAACACGCTGGAAAATGCAATTTACATGTCCATGCAAAATGATGTGTCCTTTATCATTGATTCCAGGCTGTCGCTGTACGAACACCAGTCTACTTACAACCCGAATATGCCGCTGCGTATTTTTTCTACCTGTCAGACCTGTACTCCACACTGACGAAGGATGAGAATATGTACGGCAGCAATCAGATTAAGCTTCCGGCACCGCGGTTTGTGGTATTTTACAACGGCATGGATGAGCGACCGGAGTATGAAGAATTGAAGCTCTCGGATATGTACATAATGAAGGATGAAAGAATATCCCTGGAGCTGTTGGTAGATGTATTTAATATCAATACCGGACACAATGAGGAACTGCTGGCAGCCTGCAGGACACTGCATGATTATGCGGTAT
>JAFTXF010000083.1 GCA_017461685.1 Lachnospiraceae bacterium | reverse complement strand
GGGTAAATCTTCCCGAATGTTGTCCAGAGTATATTCTTGCTTTTTGTGCCGTTTGTGAGCCGCGACAACGGTAACATTCTCTTCGGCATCCTTTCCTGCAGCAGAGAACACCTCGGCCTCATTAAACAGAAAACTCAGCTGCTCCATGAGGGTATCTTCACTCTTCTCGGAGGATGCGCCGAACTGCTTATGACGGGCAAGACGCAGAGCTTCCATGAGCACATCCACACGGCTTTCAAGCTCAGAGATTCGTCTACTCTGAGCCTGAAGTTTCTCATATTCCGCGCGGGAAATGATCACCATTTCCCCGGTACTTGTCTGGTTCGTTTCTGTCTTTTTCATGTATTTATTATACCATATATGTACTGAAAAGTACAGAAAAACCTGCATTTTCTCAAACTATTTCCAGTCCGGATACTGGCTTATGTGCCTTTGGCTGGTCCACACTCAGGCCCTCCATGAGCCACCGGTACTGCTGAGGAGTGAGCGCTCTTGCCTCGCTTTCCTTCCGGGGCCACTGGAAACTGCCGGACTCCAGACGCTTGTACAGCAGCACAAATCCGTTGCCTTCCCAGTACAACGCTTTTATCCTGTCCCTTCGTCTGCCGCAGAAGAGGAACAGAGTGTTGGTGAATGGATCCAGGTGAAACTGCTGCTGAACCATGGCAGCCAAACCGTCTATCCCGCGGCGCAGGTCGGTATAGCCGCAGGCGATATAGACCCGGTCCGCTCCGGTGAAGTCGGTCAGCATGACTTCAGGATCCGCAGAACTGCTTCCACAGTAGCTGCATCTGCACCGGAATGGATATCTGCCTCAACACCAGAAATACGAACAGTTATTGCTACATTACTACAGCGGACAGGCTGCATAGGCGTTACTTCTGCAAACTGAACTTCCTGCTGTGCCTGAGCCATCTCAAACAGGCGCTTTTGCCACCTGTAGTAGGTCTGCTCGCAGATTCCATTTTCCCGGCACCAGACCTTTACATTCTGACCGCTGTTACGGCACTCCGAGATCCGCCCGGCCCACAGGGCCAGTTTGTTCTGTCTATTAAGCGTTTGTAAATCCTTGCCCATGAAAAATACCCCCGTATCCCGGATAGTACGATGCTGCAAAACAAGCTGAATGGGAAGCATTTATTGCCACATATGAACCTCCAACTACTGCACCGCCATCTACTAATAATACCGGGAATAATTCTGGTAGTGGAAACAATTCTACAGGAACAACATCATCAAATGTAAATACGAGTGGTGGATGGGTCGTTCCCTGTAGTTATACATCCATTACAAGCCCATTTGGCTATCGTAAGGCACCCACAAGCGGTGCATCAACGTATCACCAAGGAGTAGATTTGGATACTGGCACTGGTTGGCCTGTGGTAGCAACCCGTGCCGGAACAGCCTATACTGCGTATAGTTCCGCTGCAGGCAACTATATTACGATTGACCATCATGACGGATTTCGGTCGGTTTATATGCACTTAAGTGGATTTAGTATCAGTAACGGAACCGTCGTTAGTGCCGGCCAGCAAATTGGATTAACAGGCAACACAGGCGTTTCTACTGGAGATCACTTACATTTTGGTATTTCTCTTAACGGTGTATTTGTAAATCCGTGTCAATATGTAAATCTGTAATGAGATTTTAGAGAAACTTCTTAATGATCCTGACAATGCTATTATTTATACAGAAAAAAGAACTCCTCCGTCAAAAGGTGGTGCAGCAGTAGCCTTCATAAATGACTGAAGCCTACATATACAGAACTTTGTAAAGTCTAATTTACAATTTTTTGCTAATTTCGCAATAATTACGTGTTATTCTATTTTTGTAGTATCAGAGTCCACCTTAAGGTGGGTGTAGTTTATCAGATTATTTTAAAGTTTCTTTTTCCGTTTGAAAGCAAATCAAGTATCATTGAAAGAAAATGAGTATGGGAATATGGTGCTGCACGTATTCCACTAACATACTCAAACGCAAGGTTTCATGTCGTGTATGGACACATCCATACCGTCAATCAAATTTTCGTGAGCGGGCTTTGCGCGTCGGAGGTGGATAGGTAATCTATTCACCAGGACGTTTTTCACGAGAGGAGGTGGTTGCTATGGTAGTTTTTTCTTTTGCAGATCAACACCATACAATCGGCACATGCACCATGCTGACCACCTCCGGCCGCAGAGGCCAAAACAAGTAAGTTAATCATGTGAGGATTTTGCTTTGGCGCAGAAACTGCCAGAGCAAAGTCCCGCATACAAACGTGGCAATACAATTGCTTTTGTCAGAGTGGTCAAGCATTATCTGGCAAAATACGATTGGTCACAGAAGGATTTAGCTGTCAACTCTGGTATGTCAGAGTCTATGATCAGCAGAATGTTTCACAATGTAAATGGAAAAGGAGATACCTTCTACCTGACACCGGAGATGGTTATGAAAATCGCCGTCGGTGTTATGGCCGGATGGGAGGGGTATATACAATTGATGGAAGCAGCATTCCCTGAGTATACATCCGCCCTGAAGAATCGTGAGAATTATTGTACGATGACTTCTCATGAAGAAGATATTTAGTTTTCCGGAAACACAAAATCGGAAATACCGCCGTCCCAGATTGATTTTGGGTCGGCGGTATTTTTTCGTTGTAAACCGTTCTTGCACCAGGTGAAATTCAAGGAGACTGGATTTTGCTACAATAGGCTCAAACAAAGATCTTTGGTAGCCGCCTCCAACTGCACTCGGCCAGTGCAGTTATGCGGAGAAAGGAGACATTTCTTTTATGCTGAACCTTCGTGATTTAAGAATCGACCCCGCCTCTTTGGGCGATAAGATGCTGCTGGTGGAAGTAGTGCCTGCGTATGAGTATAAGGACAACAAGCGAACGGATAAGATCACCGGGTACCGGTATGTGGTATGCCTGGTGGAACATCGTCTGGAAAAGCTGGCTGTACGGATCGACGGCCCTCAGCTGATGGAAAGCCCTGACAACTTTGTGGAAGTGCTGTTTTCCGATCTGGAAGTCAGTGGCTATGAAGCCCAGGGCAAGGTACAGTTCACCGGAAAGGCTTCGGGTATTGTCCCCGTAAAGTAAGATGACCGATTCCTGCCGGGGCAGGAGCGCGGGAGGGATGGGGGAAATATTTTTCCCAAAAGAAAAATATCCCCCATTCATTCCGCGGTACTGGCCCCGCTCGCATAGGCTAGTATTACCTATGCGAGCGAAGTAGC
>JAFTXF010000082.1 GCA_017461685.1 Lachnospiraceae bacterium | reverse complement strand
CGTTAGCAGTTAAGGAAAAAGACAACTTCGAAATGGTTACTGTTTCTGCAAAGGTTCCTGAAAGAGACAAAGATGGCAAGAGAGTAAAGGAAGTTGTTGACGGCAAGAAGGTTACCAAGTACACAACTGTAGACAAGGAAATCAAAAAAGATTTACCAAGCAGATTACATGCTCGTCGTCAGATGTTAAAGGTTCTTGTACCTGTTGTTGAGGTTCCTGAATCCAACAAGGGTAAGAAGAAAAACACAAAGGAAATCGACGTTGTTGCAAAGTTATTTGACGAATATGCACCAAAGTACGAAGGCCGTAACGGTGGTTACACCAGAATCGTAAAGATTGGCTTACGTAAGGGTGATGCTGCAATGGAAGTATTACTTGAGTTAGTATAAGATTATTTCAAAGTGTGTTGGAAAGATTGAGAGAAAATCGTTTGATTTTCTCTCTTTTTTCATTTATTTCAACACTCTGCTGTATCCAAACGTCTTATAAGTGAAAGAAAAATCCCAAAGAAATTGCTGCAGATGAGGCTCCACGGCACACCGCAATATAAGTACCACGAAAAATGTATTGAAAACACACGAGATGAGTGATATAATGGGAGAAATTGTTAACTATAAATGGGTAAGAAAGAGAGCAACAAGGATAGGATGAAAAAGAAAAAAGTATCGGCTATCAAAAACAATTTATATTTTTTGCGTCTTATTTGGGGAATCAGTCCGTCCAGAGTTATTTATAACTTTGTGAACGTCTTTTTCGATTTTGCCATGTGGACCTTCTATTCAGTTACTTTTATGCAGTTTTTGTTTGGGGCAGGAGAGAACATGCGTAGCTTCACGGAAGTAGCGATATTTATCTGGTTTGCAGTAGCCTTAAGTATGGGCGCCAATACTTTTAGTGCATGGTATCAGAACTGCTTCGTTCCGAGAACGGATATCCAGATTCATTATGAGCTGAATGCGATGCTGTTTCAAAAGGTACAGACAGTGGACTTATCCTGTTATGAAAATCCGGAATTTTATAATACATATACAAAGGCAGCCGTGGAAGCCAGTGAACGTACGAAATCAGTGCTGGATAATTGTGCTAAGGTAATGGCTGCATTTTTATCTTCCTTCTTTGTGATATGGACCATGTGCAGTATTACTCCGTGGGCGTTAGTCTTTGTGGCATTGCCGCTTGTCGGCAATTTGTTTGTAGGAAAGAAATTGGGCAAAGTTCTGTATGATATTGAACAGGAGAGTATTCCTGCAAAGCGCCGTATGGATTATGTAAACCGCGTGGTATATTTCAGAAAATATTCCGGTGAGTTGCGCCTGACAAACGTTTTTTGCATATTGCGTAACATCTACAAGACAGCAATGGAGGAAACCATTGCCACAGCGCGAAAATTTGCCTTTAAGCGGTCCTTTCTCAGCATTGTAAAGTCTGTGCTTATGTACGTTTTGGGCTTCGAAGGAATGTGGGTATGTGCTGCAGTTTTGGCAATCCGGGGCAGGATTTCCCTGAGCGAGCTGGTAGTGTTAGTGAATGCCATTGTCAGCGTTTCCTGGATGTTAAATGATCTGGAAAACGCTCTCAGCAGCATATTCTCCAATGCCTTCTTTATAGAAAATCTGCGGCAGTTTTTTGGCTATGTGCCGAAAATCGATGAATCAGCCGGGGGTAAGGAACCACCGCAGCAGGTGGACAGCATTGAATTTAAGAATGTTTCCTTCCGCTATGCAGGTCAGGAGAAGTATGCATTGCAGAATATCAATCTGACCTTGTATCGAGGCGTACGTCATGCTCTTGTAGGTATTAACGGAAGTGGTAAATCTACATTGATTAAACTTCTGATGCGTTTTTACGACCCTACTGAGGGCGTGATTTTGTTAAATGGCGTGGATATACGGGAATATGACATCAAACAGTACCGTCAGCGAATCGGAGCCGCTTTCCAGGATTTTGCACTGTTTGCGGCCACGGTGTTAGAAAATGTACTCTTGCGGGAGTCGGAGGACAGCATCGATAGGGAAGCTGCGGTGAATGCCCTGAAAAACAGCGACGTATACGACAAGATTCAGACATTGCGTTATAAGGAAGATACCCTGTTAACCAGAGAGTTCGACAATGAAGGCGTGGAGCTGTCCGGAGGTGAGCGGCAGAAGATTGCCATTGCCCGTGCATTTGCAGGACAGGCACCGGTAGTCCTACTGGATGAACCTTCCAGTGCTCTGGACCCTATTGCGGAGTATAAAATGTTTGAAATCATCGCACAGCTGTGTGAAGGCGAACACAAGCTGTCGGTCATTGTTTCCCACCGAATGTCCTCAGCTGCTGCCTGCGAGAAAATATTTGTACTTGAAAACGGTAAATTGCTGGAGCAGGGCTCTCATGCAGAACTGCTGGCGGCAAACGGCACATATGCTTATATGTTCCACAAGCAGGCCCGAAATTATCAGACAGAGGAGGGCGGATATGATGTGTAAGCAAAGGAAACATGGTATTATTTCCAATATAATATTTGCAATTGGCTGGCAGTTCAGGGTGGCGCCGTGGTACACGTTGCTGTACTTTTTGCAGATGATTGTGGGAGATATCATCACACTCTTTGAACATACCTTCCTGGTGGCATATATTATTGGATGTGTGGAAAGAGGCGGAACCCTGACAGAGGTCTTGTATTTCCTGGTCCCTGTTGCCGTGGCAGTTACCATAAAGGTTTGCGTAAATCCGCTGATAGACTCTTATATTACGCCTAAGTCCAGCGCAAAAATTAAAGAAGCAATACATATGAAGCTGTACGAAAAAGCGGCTTCCATGGAGATTTCCAGATATGACGATTCACAGTTTTATAATGATTTTGTCTGGGCTATGCAAAAAGCTCCTGAACATGTTACGGCAGCAACCAATACTTTCCGTACTCTGTTAAGCAAGCTAATCGTGGTGGCCATTGCCGGCAGCTACATCATTTCCACAGATGCCCTGGCAGTTTTGGTGGTGGCAGTCATCATGGTGTCTACGCTATTGAGCCAGCATATCATTAATCAGTGGAAAATGAAACGGGAAGAGGATATATTACCTGTCAGCAGGAAAAGAGACTATGTAAATCGTGTATTCTATCTTGCAGATTATGTGAAGGATATCAAGAGCAGTCAAATTTCTAAAAAACTGGAAAAGGATTTTGGGGAGACCTCAGAGCAGATGAGAAAGCTCGTGAAAAAGCATGGCCCAAAGATTAGTGCACTGACAGTGCTTCGTGATTCTGTAGACTACATATTGTACGACGGTGCTTATTTGACGTATTTGTTTTATCAGGCGTTGGTGCAGAATAAATTTGGTTTGGGCTCTCTTTTGGCGTTATACAAGGCGGCCAACCAGTTAAGCGGTAATTTGAGACGTGTCATTATGATGCTTCCGGAATTCCAAAACCACAGCCTGTATCTTGCAAAGCTGCGGACCTTTTTGGAAACAGAGAATAAAATGCCTGATGAGGGAACCCTGCATACACCGGAAACCGGAGATATTCTTTTACAGGATGTACATTTCACCTATCCGGGAAATGACAGGCCTACTATAAAAGGAGTATCCATGGAAATCAAAAAGGGCGAGAAAATTGCACTGGTAGGTTTTAACGGTGCAGGCAAATCCACGCTGATTAAGCTGCTTTTGCGATTGTATGATCCGGACAGCGGCAGCGTCCATTTTGCGCAGCAGTCGATAAAAGAATATCCGATTACAGACTACCGAAAGCGGTTCGGCGTACTGTTTCAGGATTTTGAGATGATTGCTACGGATATCGGGCATAACCTGAATATGAGCAATCAGGTACTGGATGAGCAAAGAGCAGACGAAGTCCTGAAAAAGGTGGCATTCTGGGAACGTTTTCAGACTATGCCGCAGAAGTACGGAACGCAGTTGACGAAGGAATTTGATGAAGAGGGCATCAACCTGTCCGGAGGCGAGGCGCAAAAGATTGCCCTTGCCAGGGTACTGTATGCTGATTCGGGAGTAATTATTTTAGATGAGCCTTCCAGTGCATTAGATCCTATTGCAGAGTACCAGTTAAACAAAACGGTTACTGAGCTGGCAGAAGATAAGACGGTTATTATTATATCTCACAGACTGTCCACTACCCGGTTTGTAGACAAGATTTACATGTTAGAGAATGGCCGGATTATCGAGCAGGGCAATCATGAGTCCTTGCTTGCCTTAAAAGGCAAATATGCCGAGATGTTTACACTGCAAGCAGAAAAGTACAGGTGATTGGCTTAAAGAAGATTACCGGATGATATATTTAAAGTAAATACTACAGAAGCGTTTATACCACCAGTCGTACCAGTACGGCTGGCGGTATTATTTTGCCTATGCGTCTTGTAATATCCGCTAAAATGCGTTAAAATATAATATTAGCAAGAAATATGAAGATTTATTTAGAGAGGATGTTTATGGAAATTCAGGAATATAGCCAGGCCCTTCGGCTTGGAGAAAGAGCATACCGTAATGCAGTTGCCAAGGGCGAGTATCCTTATCTTCCTGCCCTGGATGATATCCTGGCATGTGTGAATATCTATATGGAAGAGAAGCTGGGCGTAGTAGAGATACCTATTGATCAGATCGTAGGCACGAAAACTGCCGGCCGACAGAATGCCTTCGCAGTGAATTTTATGCCTCTTATGGAACAGGGGACAGAGTTTTCTGCAAAATGGAGCAATTTATACAACTATCAAACAGCCCATGGCAATACAGACCCTATTGTTGCCTACGAGTTCATGAACAAATTTTACGTTCAGGAAGGCAATAAGCGTGTCAGTGTTTTCAAGTTTTTGGACGCTGCCAGCATTGAGGGCGAAGTAATACGTTTGATTCCAAAGAAAAGCGAAAGCTTTGAAAATAAATTATATTACGAATTTCTGGACTTTTATAAATGCAGTAAGATTAATTACATATGGTTCAGCAAGCTGGGAAGTTTTGAAGCCATTACCAGAGCAGTTGGCAAGGAGCCGGGCGAGCTCTGGGCGAAAGAAGAAGAGGATGATTTTTCTTCTGCATATGTTCAGTTTCAGAAGAGATTTTTGGAAAAGGGCGGCAAAGACTTGCCGATTACCGTAGGCGATGCCTTTTTATTCTACCTTTCCCTGTTCCCTTACGAAAGACTCAAGAAGCTGTCGGATGCACAGCTGAAAAAGGATTTGGACCGCATCTGGAATGAATTTCTGCTGTTAAACAGAGCACCGGAAGAAGCTTTGGTCATGGAACCGGAGGAAAATCAGGACATTTCCCTTAGACAAATGCTGCGGGCGATTTCCGGAACCAAGAAGGTAAAGGTGGCCTTTTTGCATGACCGCCAGGCGGAGGTTTCCAGCTGGACCTATGGACATGAACTGGGCAGAGCTCATCTCGAGGAGGTATTTGAAGAGAAGATTCAAACCAAGAGTTATTTTCTGGATGGAAGCGGCATGGATGCTGCAGAGCTTTTAGAGCAGGCGATTAAAGATGGCAATGAAATTATTTTTACTGCCCACCAGAAGTTTCTAAGTGCCAGTCTGAAGAAGGCATTGGAATATCCGGAGGTAAAGATATTAAATTGCTCCATTAACCGTTCCTATAATGCCATTCGCACTTATTACGGCAGAATGTATGAGGCTAAATTTTTGTGCGGCATGGTAGCCGGAGCGATGACACCGAATGACAAGATAGCATACTGCGCAGATTTGCCTATCTATGGGGCATTTGCCAATATCAATGCCTTTGCATTGGGGGCAAAGATGGTGAATCCGAGAGCCAAGGTATATGTGCACTGGCTTTGTGATACTGCCTCTGATTTACAGCAGCTGCTAGAGGAACACCATATTTCACTGGTATCCTATACGGACATGATACGTTTGGCAAGCAGGGACAGAAAGTTTGGTCTGTACATGACAGAAGGGGACAAAACCATCCAGCTGGCTATGCCGGTGTGGAATTGGGGTAAATTCTACGAGAAGATCGTACATGATATTCAGGCCGGTAATTGGAGAAGCTCCGAGGTAAGGGCCCGCAAGGCCATCAATTACTGGTGGGGTATTTCCAGTGATATTATTGACCTGATTACATCCCAAAATCTGCCTGCCGGAATACGTACTTTGGTAGATTTGATGCGCAGAGAGATTTTCACAGAGCAGTTTCATCCTTTTGCGGATGAAATCACTTTACAGGACGGAACGGTGATTGGTGAAAAGGGCGGCGTCCTTTCTCCGGAACAAATTATTACCATGGATTGGTATGTGGAAAATGTTATTGGTGACATACCTAAGTTTGAAAATCTGACAGAAGAGGCCAAGACATTGATTTCACTGCAGGAGACAGTGACCCCTGTTTTGGGAGAGAATATACAATAAAGGACAATGAGATGAGAATTTTAGTTGTAGCAGACGAACCCTCCAAATGGTTGTGGGATTTTTATGAAGATGGGAAATTGGCGGGTATTGATTTAATTCTTTCCTGTGGTGATTTGCCGGCAGAATATTTGTCCTTTCTGGTGACCTTTGCCAATTGTCCGCTTTTGTATGTAAATGGGAATCATGATCATTATGACAAGCGCCCGCCTGAAGGCTGTATTTGTATCGATGACCAGGTATATGAATACGAAGGAGTACGCATTTTGGGGCTGGGAGGTTCTATGCGTTACAAGCCGGGACAAGACAACCAGTACACCGAAAAAGAAATGCGTAAGCGTGTGGGGAAGCTTTTTTTCCCGATTATGCGCAAGCGGGGATTTGATATTTTGCTGACCCATGCTCCGGCCAAGGGACTGGGAGATTTAGAAGACCGTCCGCATCGTGGATTTCAGGTGTTTTTGGATCTCATGAAGAAGCATCGGCCTAAGTATTTTTTCTACGGCCATGTGCATTTGAATTACGGTTCCGATATCAAGCGGGAACAGAAGTATTTGGATACGCAAGTAGTAAATGCTTATGAAAAGTATTTTATAGAGATTTAGTATGAGAGAATTAGTATCAGAAAGATGTAGCATCAGGATTATATAATATTCGGAGAGACACAGAGTCAGAGATATATAGTGGCGAGGAATACCAGTAGGAAGAGAAGTGGAAAATATGCATAGTTTATTTATCAAGGACAAAAAATTTTATAAAACCGTATGCAGCATAGCGATTCCTATTGCGCTGCAGGGACTTATTACCTCCGGCGTGAATATGATGGATACCATTATGATTGGTGCAGTCGGTGAAACGGAGCTTTCAGCGGTTTCTCTGGCCAATCAGTTTATTAACATTTTTCATATTTTTTGTATGGGTATCGGGATGGGTGCCAGTGTGCTGGTGGCCCGCTATTACGGTATGAAGGATCAGGTTTCCTTAAAGAGAACGGTTGCCATTATGCTCAGGCTGTGTCTGGGGATGTCAGCGCTTTTCTGTGTTCTTACGATATTGTTTCCAAGGCAGATTATGTGTATCTATACGGTGGAAGAGGATATTATTGTAAAGGGAATAGAGTACCTGGAGTGGTCTGTGGTGACCTATTTCCTGTTGGGACTGTCTTTGACTTGCACCATTGTACTGCGTAATGTGGAAATGGTACGGATACCGTTATATACTTCCATAGCAGCATTTTTTATTAATGTGGGTGCCAATTACCTGTTTATTTTCGGCAAGTTCGGCTGTCCGAGAATGGAGGTGGCGGGTGCTGCCGTTGGTACGCTGATTGCGCGAATTTTTGAATTCAGCATGATTTGCGGATATTTATTTTTTAAGGATAAGAAAATCGGTTTCCGGCTGCGGGATATATTTATGTCAGTAGGAAATCTGTGGAAGGAATATATTCGTATCAGTATTCCGGTACTTGTCAGTGACGGTATTCTGGCGCTGGGAAATAATTCCGTTGCCATGGTAATCGGCAGATTGGGTGAAAGCTTTGTGGCGGCCAATGCTGTGACTGCTGTGACGCAGCAGTTAAGCTCCGTTATGATTCAGGGCTTTTCACAGGCCGGCGCCATTGTCACAGGTTATACCCTGGGAGAAGGCAACAGAGAAAAGGCACACCGTCAGGGCTATGCGTTTTTGGGCCTTGGTATCGTATTTGGTCTGATTGCAGCAGGTATCATTATGTTAATCAGTGAACCGATGATTACTGCCTATAATTTATTACCGGAGACACAGGAAATTGCAAGACAGTTAATGCGTTCTATCAGCCTGATTGTGGTGTTCCAGGCGGCCAACAGTATTATGACAAAGGGCGTGCTTCGAGGCGGCGGTGACACCAAGGTTTTAATGATTGCCGATAATGTATTTTTATGGGTAGCAAGTATTCCGTTAGGGATTCTGGCGGGGCTTGTGTTTGGCTTCCCGGCCTTCTGGATTTATTTTTTCCTGAAAATCGACCAGGTGTTAAAGGCGGTATGGTGCGTGATTCGTTTACGCAGCGGCAAATGGATAAAAAAGATAAAGTCTTCCCAAGAATATAATGCAGAAGTATAGAGAAATAATTTTATGGAACTTGAGGCAGCTATAAGTATGAAAGAAAGTATAAAATCTATTTTAAAAACAGAGAAACTGGTTTATGAATATAAGCAGCTGGATGAAGAGGGCAATGTAGAGGGCGTAAACCGGGCCATTGATGAGGTGGACCTGGATGTACAGAAGGGTGATTTCGTGGCGATACTGGGGCACAACGGTTCCGGTAAGTCTACCCTTGCCAAGCACATGAATGCCATGCTGTTTCCTACCGGGGGTACGGTCTGGGTGGACGGAATGGATACCGGGAAGGAGGAGCACGTGTGGGAGGTGCGCCAGCGTGCCGGTATGGTGTTCCAGAATCCGGACAATCAGATTATCGGTCAGGTGGTAGAAGAGGATGTAGGCTTCGGTGCGGAAAATCTGGGCGTTCCTACGGAGGAAATCTGGGAACGTGTGGAAGAAAGTCTCCGTGCAGTTGGTATGTACGAATTTCGCAAGCATTCTCCGAATCATTTGTCCGGCGGACAAAAGCAGCGAGTTTCTATTGCAGGTGTGTTGGCAATGCATCCTATGTGTATCGTGCTGGATGAGCCTACTGCCATGCTGGATCCGAGAGGGCGTAAGGAGGTTATCCGTGCGGCCAGAGGATTAAATGATGTAGAGGGGATTACAGTCATACTGATTACCCACTACATGGATGAAATTATTCACGCAGACAAGGTTTACGTCATGGATCAAGGCAAGATTGCCATGCAGGGAACTCCCAGAGAAATTTTCTCTCAGGTAGACAAATTACAGTCACTGCGCCTGGATTTGCCTCAGGTAACACTTTTGGCCCATGAGTTAAAAAAGCAGGGGCTTGATTTACCGGACGGTATTTTGACGGTGGATGAGTTGGTAGAAGCGTTGGGACTGTGAATAATGTAAGCAGGCAGCAGAGCGTATTTTGAGGATATGTATCATGGTGAAGCGTTCCGGTAGGATGCTTTATATAAAGGAAGGATTATGTCAATCAAATTAGAAAGAATCAATTATATTTACGGGCAGGGTACGGAGATGGTAGTCCATGCCCTCAAAGATATTCATATAGAAATAAAAGACGGCGAATTTGTGGGGCTGATAGGCCATACCGGCTCCGGTAAATCTACGCTTGTACAGCATTTGAACGGACTGATTAAGCCTACAGAAGGCCATATTTATTTTGACGGACAGGATATTTATGCAGAAGGCTACGATATGAAGAAGCACCGCAGCAATGTGGGACTGGTTTTCCAGTATCCGGAACATCAGCTTTTTGAGGTGGATGTGCTTTCTGATGTATGTTTCGGGCCGAAAAATCTGGGCCTGAAAAAAGACGAAGCGGAGGCGCAGGCAAAGGAAGCCCTGGCTCTGGTGGGCATGGGTGAGCAGTATTATAAGCGGTCGCCTTTCGATTTGTCGGGAGGGCAGAAGCGCCGCGTAGCCATTGCCGGTGTGCTGGCCATGAAGCCGAAAATGCTGATCTTAGACGAGCCTACGGCTGGACTGGACCCACAGGGCCGTAAGGAGATTTTAGAGCTGATTTCGGGCCTTAGAGAGCGTGCAGGCATTACCATAGTATTAGTCAGCCACAGTATGGAGGATGTAGCAGAATATGTAGACCGTGTCATTGTGATGAACAAAGGGGCTGTGGCATATGATGGTGCACCGAAGGAAGTATTTTCACATCTGGAGGAGTTAGAGGAAATGGGTCTGGCTGCCCCCGAGGTGTCCTATATCGTCCATAAATTGCGTGAAAAGGGCTTAGAGGTAGAAACAGACGCCATTACCATGGAAGAGGCTGCAAAGGACATTTTGGCGGCTTTAGAGGCACGTCGGAAAGGAAATCTATGATTCGTGATATTACAATCGGCCAGTATTACCAGACGGATTCTGTGATTCACAGACTGGACCCGCGGGTAAAGCTGGCAGGTACTATTATATATATCGTTACATTATTTTTAGTAGGAAATATTTGGGGATATTTACTGGCGACACTGGGATTGGCAGCAGTGATTAAGCTGTCCAAGGTGCCTTTGGGATATATTCTCCGGGGAATGAAGGCTATCGGATTTTTGCTGGGTATTACTGTGGTGTTCAATATGTTTTTGACGCCGGGCACACCGATTTTCAGCTTTTGGATTTTTACACTGACCTGGGAAGGAATTCGAACGGCACTCTTTATGGGCTGGCGTTTGATTCTTTTGATTATCAGTGCTTCGTTAATGACCCTGACAACCACACCCAATCAGCTGACAGACGGCATGGAAAAAGCCCTGAAGCCTTTAAATAAGCTGGGGGTTCCGGTTCATGAAATTGCCATGATGATGAGTATTTCCTTGCGTTTCATACCTATTTTGCTGGAGGAGACTGACAAAATCATGAAGGCCCAGATTGCCCGTGGGGCAGATTTTGAATCGGGCAATATTATTGAAAAAGCCAAGGCCATGGTGCCTCTTTTGGTACCGCTGTTTATCTCTGCTTTCCGCAGAGCCAATGATTTGGCCATGGCTATGGAGTCCCGCTGCTATCGCGGCGGAGAAGGGCGCACCAAGATGAAGCCGCTTATTTACAAAAAGGCCGATAAGCTGGCCTATTTATACTTGCTGGGATTTGCGGTTATTACTGTTTTTGTGGGCAGACTTTAAGGAGTACGGTATGTGTGAGGCAAATGCTGAGAAGACAAAAAAACGCATAATGCTTAAGGTTTCCTATGACGGTACCAATTACTGTGGATGGCAGATTCAGCCTAACGGTATTACCGTGGAGGGTGTGTTGAATCAGAAGCTGAGCGAACTTTTAAAAGAAGAGGTTTCCGTAATTGGCGCCAGCCGCACAGATTCCGGCGTGCATGCTTTGTGCAATGTGGCAGTGTTTGACACCTGCTCGCCTATTCCCGGCGAGAAGATGAGTTATGCACTGAATCAACGTCTGCCGGAGGATATTCGCATTGTGGAGTCAAAGGAAGTGTCTGCTGATTTTCATCCAAGACATTGCAGCAGCCGTAAGACCTACGAATATCACATTGTGAATGCACCGTTTCCAAATCCTATGAAACGTTTGTACTGCCACTTTACCTATTTGCCATGTGATGTAGAAGCTATGCAGCGCGCAGCACAGCATTTGATAGGAGAGCACGATTTTAAATCCTTTTGTACTGTAGGTGCCCAGGTGGAGACTACCGTCCGTACTATTACAGATTTGCAGGTCTTTAGGGCTGAGGATGAGATAATTATCCGGGTGACGGGAACAGGTTTTTTATACAATATGGTACGGATTATTGCAGGTACGCTTTTAGAGGTAGGCTATGGAAGACGTGAAGCCGGCGATATGCCTTCCGTGATCGAGGCAAAGGACCGCCAGGCAGCAGGACCTACCGCACCGGCTTGCGGCCTGCGGCTGGTGAAGTATGAATTTGACTAGACAATTGCGAAACTTTATGGCAGCTTGCCGGAGTAATAGATATT
>JAFTXF010000081.1 GCA_017461685.1 Lachnospiraceae bacterium | reverse complement strand
GTCCGTATCAAGGAGCATGTGGATGCGGTGGAGCTGGAATTTCAGGACAGCATGAGTAACCGTCTGGAGAAGGGCTATATCCTGCCGGGGCAGACGAAGCTTTTATATCCTGCAGCAGAGGTGGCGGCAGGGCTTGCAAGGAAGCGAGTGCTGGCTCTTTCCATGATGGAAATCAAATGCTCGTTATTTCCGGTAAAGGTGCACTTTGAGGTGGAGGCCAAGATGGTTTCCCCATACAATCACAGCTTCGAGACCTTAGTAAAGGACTTGGCCAAATACCGTAGGAATAAATACCGCATGGTGCTTTTAAGTCCTTCCCGTACCAGAGCCAGACGTTTGGCGGAAAATCTCAGGGACAATGATATTCCGGCAGCTTACAGTGAGGATCCTTTTAGAGAGGCCATTGTAGGGGAAGTATTGTGTCTTGTAGGCAATGTTGCCAGAGGCTTTGAATATCCGTTGTTACATTTTGTGGTCATTGCGGAGAGCGATATTTTTGGCGCAGAGAAGCGCAAAAAGAAAAAGAAATCCGGATTTTCCGGCACCAAGATTCAGGACTTTGCGGAGCTGCATGTAGGGGATTATGTGGTGCATGAGCTCTATGGTCTGGGTCAGTATCAGGGTATCGAGAAGGTCGAGGTTGACCATATCATCAAGGATTATATTAAGCTGGCGTACCGTGACAATGGTAATGTATATGTACCGGCCACGGGGCTTCACATTTTACAGAAATACGGTTCTGCAGATGCCAAGCCGCCGAAGCTCAGTAAGTTGGGCAGCAAGGAGTGGGCAAAGACCAAGCAGAAGGTGCGTACGGCAGTGGAAAGTGTTGCCAAGGATTTGGTGGAATTGTATGCCCACAGGCAGCAGGCAGAGGGCTTTCAGTACGGACCGGATACGGTGTGGCAGCGGGAATTTGAGGAGATGTTTCCTTATGAGGAGACGCCGGACCAGCTGGCTGCCATTGAAGCTACCAAGAGCGACATGGAAAGCCGCAAGATTATGGACCGTCTGATTTGCGGGGACGTAGGTTACGGCAAGACAGAGGTGGCCATCCGTGCCGCCTTTAAGGCAGTGCAGGAAGGCAAACAGGTAGTATATCTGGTACCTACCACGATTTTGGCCCAACAACATTATCATACCTTTGTACAGCGCATGAAGGAATACCCGGTGAGGGTGGACCTGATGTGCCGCTTCCGCACGCCTTCTGAGCAGAAGCGTACCCTGGCAGATTTGAAAAAGGGATTTGTGGATATTGTCATCGGTACTCACAGAGTGTTGTCCAAGGATATGGAATTTAAGGATTTGGGACTCTTAATTATCGATGAAGAGCAGCGTTTTGGCGTAAGCGATAAGGAGAAGATTAAGAAGCTAAAAGAAAATGTAGACGTTCTGACTTTAACAGCTACTCCGATCCCGCGAACCTTGCATATGAGCCTTATCGGCGTCCGCGATATGAGTCTTTTGGAGGAGGCGCCTCAGGACCGACTGCCGATTCAGACCTATGTGATGGAACATAATGACGAAATGGTTCGTGAGGCTATTGTCAGAGAATTGACCCGAGGAGGCCAGGTTTTTTACGTATATAATCGCGTAAATGACATTGATCAGGTGGCACTGCAGGTACAGCAGCTGGTGCCGGAGGCGACGGTAAGCTTTGCCCACGGCCAGATGAAGGAGCACGAGTTAGAGCGCATTATGTATGATTTTGTAAATGGTGACATTGACGTGCTGGTGTCCACTACGATTATTGAGACCGGTATGGATATATCCAACGCCAATACCATGATTATTCACGATGCGGACAGTTTGGGACTGAGCCAGCTGTATCAGCTCCGTGGGCGTGTAGGACGTTCGAACCGTACTGCTTATGCTTTTATGATGTATAAGCGCGGTAAATTGCTGAAGGAAGTAGCGGAAAAGCGCCTTCAGGCTATTAAGGAATTTACGGATTTGGGCAGCGGTTTTAAGATTGCCATGCGTGACCTGGAAATTCGCGGTGCCGGTAATTTACTTGGCAAGGCACAGCACGGACATATGGAGGCAGTCGGGTATGACATGTATTGCAAGATGCTTAATCAGGCTGTCATGACTGCTCAGGGCAAAAAAGTAGCAGTTGATTTCGATACCAAGGTGGATGTCAGTGCCGACGCCTTTATTCCGGCGGAATATATTTTGAACGAAGTGCAGAAATTAGACATTTACAAGCGCATCGCAGGCGTGGAAACTCCGGCAGAGAAGGAAGATATGCTGCAGGAACTTCAGGACCGCTTCGGTAATGTGCCTACCCCTGTTGATAATCTGCTGCGTATTAACCTCTTGCGTGTGCGTGCCCACCGCATGTATATGACAGATGTCCGCAGCATCAAGGACCGCATTCAGTTCGTGGTGCGCCCGGATGCACACATCAATCCGGACCTGATACCTGCTTTTGTGAAGTCTTTTAAAGGCAGCATGACCTTCGCACCAATGGGTAATCCGACTTTTACCTACAGGTGTACACTGACCGGAATGGTGGAAAAGGACGCGCAGATTATTCTCGGAGCCTGCGAAGAGGTTCTGGAGCGCATGGAGCAGGAGATTTATACGGTGTAAGTTATTTTCTCGGCAGGTATGGTCCTGCATTTCAGAAGTTAATAGAAACTTGCTGGTAAAACTTACGCCGCTGCATTCAGAGATGACATTGGTTGTCAGAGATTTCCAAACTCCCTGCGGTCAGACAGGAAACTCTGCCAACCCATTTTCTGAATTGCAGCCGCTGGTTTTACACGCAACCATTCTAATGCCTTCTGAAATGCAGGACCATACCTGCCGGGAGAATAAAAATACGCCGTAATAAATTAGAAAATTCTTTATAAATTCATAAAAAATTAACAGAGTTTTACTTCCATTTAAAGGTATATTTTAGTAAAATAGAACTGAAGGGTGTCCTGTGTATGGATGCTCCTATCAAGAAGTTTATGAGAACGGTAAGCGGCGGTGCAAAAAACAGCGCAGAGACTGCAGGAAAGCAGTACGGACGCAGCACGAAAGCAGCACAGAGACTGCAGGAAAGTAATAAGTCGCCCGGTTACCGGATGAAAGGAATTACTATGGAGAATCAGCAGGGCGGTATGTGGTTAGATACAGAACGCATTGAAGCGTTAAAGCGTGCCAAGCCTTTCGTAGAACTTATGATGTACAATCGATGCGCCATTCGGGAGATAGAGACCAAGCTCCGCGTGTTGGATGAGGAATTTTCCGTGCGGGCAGACCGCAATCCGATACAGACCATTAAGTCCCGTATCAAGAAGCCGGTGAGCATTATCGAAAAGCTTCAGAGCAGAGGCTATGAGGTTACGGTAGAGAATATGCGGGAGAAGCTTACGGACATTGCAGGGGTCAGGGTTATCTGCTCTTTTGTGGAGGATATTTACAAGCTGGCCGAACTGCTCACCAGCCAGGACGACATTCGGATTGTAGAGATCAAGGATTATATTAAGAATCCAAAGCCCAACGGATACCGCAGCCTCCACTTGATATTGGAAGTACCGATTTTCTTGTCTCAGGAGAAGCGACATATGGTGGTAGAGGTGCAGTTTCGTACCATTGCCATGGATTTCTGGGCAAGTCTGGAGCACCAGCTCAAGTACAAAAAGAAAATCGAGAACCCGGAACGCATTGCAACGGAGCTGAAAAAGTGTGCAGATGTGATTTCCGAAGTGGATATGCGCATGCAGGATATCCGCTACATGATTGATGAAGTAGAACAGAAACATTAACACAATATGAGTTTGCGAAACTCGGTGACTGCCGGCAGAAGTGATATATATTCCGTCTCGGGGACACTTCCGTTCCGTGAAAAGCTGCAGCGGTACTAAGCTCAGACTGCGGCTATCACCTTGCTTCGCTAAGGACCGGCGCTTTTCAAGGCCCCTCTACCGGAATATATATCACTTCCGCCTGCAGTCACCGAGTTTTGCAAACATCTACATTAACACAATACAAGGAGGTACACTGACATGAAACAGTCCGGTGAAGATTATTTAGAAAGTA
This sequence comes from Lachnospiraceae bacterium, assembly GCA_017461685.1. Classification (GTDB taxonomy): domain Bacteria; phylum Bacillota; class Clostridia; order Lachnospirales; family Lachnospiraceae; genus RGIG6307. Next base: position 3,181 of record JAFTXF010000081.1, on the reverse strand, counting down.
TATTAAGGATTGGCAGGGAGCGCGGCAATGTCAGAAGTATCGACGTCGCCCGAGATTTGGGGGTTTCCAAGCCCAGTGTCAGCGTAGCAGTACATAATTTGGAGGAAGCAGGCTATCTGATTATGGACGGGCATGAGCTCAGTCTTACAGCGGCAGGCCGTGAGATTGCAGAGCGGGTGATGGAGCGGCACGAGCTGTTTTATAATTTTCTCACCAGCCTGGGCGTGGATGCCAAAGTGGCAGAAGAGGATGCCTGCAATATGGAGCATGCGCTGAGTATAGAGAGCTTCGAAGCAATCAAAGGATTTTTGGAGGCCAATTTAAAGAAATGAGTTACAAATACGAAACACATATGCATACCAGCGAAGGCAGTGCCTGCGGCAGGTCCACCGGTGCGGAGATGGCGAGAAGCTACAAGGAGCAGGGCTATACAGGCATTTTTGTGACAGACCATTTTTTTAACGGAAATTGTGCGGTAGACCGAAGTCTCCCCTGGGCAGAGAAGGTAGAGCTTTTCTGCAAAGGCTATGAACATGCCAAGGCAGAGGGGGACAAAATCGGTCTGCAGGTATTCTTTGGCTTTGAATATGGTGTAAATGCTGCAGATTTTTTGGTGTACAATCTGGACAAGGCCTGGCTTTTGGCACATCCGGATATTGATAAACAGGATGCCAGGGAAGCCTTCCGTATGATGCATGAGGACGGTGGATTTATCGTCCAGGGCCATCCCTTCAGAGAAAGGCCTTATATTGACCATATTCAATTATTTCCCAGAGATGTAGACGGAGTAGAAGTTTTCAATGGCGGCCAGAGGCATGATGAGGGTATGAATGACAGAGGAAAGCTATACGCGCAGATGTATGGCCTCCCGGAGACGGCAGGTTCCGATAGTCATAGTGTAACGGACAACTTCCGTTGCAGCATCGAGACCGAGGAACGGATTGAGAAGCCGACAGATTATCTGGAGATGATGAAAGCCGGCAAGATACAGGTGGTAGAGTGAAAGTACTGTCTTCTTGGTTTCGACATATCAAAACCGCTCGTATAAAACAATTCCTATTGTGTTGCAATTGGTAATTATTTGGAGTAAAATACCGATAACAACCAAGGAATGGAGGTTATATTATGAATATTCAGATTTTGAAAGAGTTCGATTTAGGTCTGCCGTTAGGAAATATTCGCTCTTTGCAGCTAAGAATTGCAAAGGATGAGCCGGAATATATCCTGTTCGGATACTCTGATTCCCACAATATGGATCCGTGGGAAGAGTATATCCGTCCTCAGACCGGTAACATGCATCTGGCATTGTACGGTGAGAAAGGCCAGAGACTGTGGCACCGTGAGTACGGTCCCGGCGTTATGCCCGGCGTGTGGTTCTGTCCGTTTATAGCCTTTGACTTAGACCGGGACGGCATGGACGAAATCTATTTTGTACATAATACAGATGATATGAGGCCTTTCAGTGTGCTGAACTCCATTCTGGAAAAGATTGACCCGAGAACCGGTGAAACTATGGACAGCTGGTATTTTCCGGCAGAAAATACGCTGCATGAATCTATAGCGAACTGCTATCGTCCTAATTTGACAGCAGGCTACGTGCACGGAGAACCGGTATTGGTTACGGCTCAGGGTACCTATGGCGATATGTTCCTGCAGGCGTATAACAGCGATATGTCCAAGCGTTGGGAAAGAAAAATCAGTGCTGAGGAGCCGGGACCTCGTTCCTCTCATCACATATCTGTCATTGATTTTAATGAAGACGGTATTGATGAAGTGTTCTGGGGTGAACGATTATTTTCTCTGGATGACGGACATGATTTGTTCGTTTGCGGCAAAGATGATTTCCAGGGACACAGCGATGTAGTGCAGATGTTCTGGGGACCTGACGGCAAAAAATACATTTACACCTGCCGTGAGGATAAGGACTATGTAGGCTGCTGGCGTGTGGTAATGTATGATGAAAAGGGCAATGTGGTATGGCGCAGGGTACAGAGCGAATATACCGCCTATAATACCAATCATATACATACCGGCTGGGTAGCGACGGTGAGACCGGACCACTTCAAAATGGCTCTGGCTGTGAAAATCAAGCCGCAGGCCAGCCATATTCCGGATGAAATTTATGTGATGGATGCCATGACAGGAGAGGACGTTGCCTTTGATTTTCCGGTGCCGATCAATACCTGTTCACCGGTGGATTTAAATGGTGATGGATATCACGAATTTTATGCAAAGGGTGTGCTCTACGATGAAACAGGCAAGGTACTTTGCCGTATTGGCGGCAGCGTGCTGAATCTGACCAAATATTTTGGCTATGCAGGCGAGCAGGCTCTGGTGTGGTATCCGGGGGAGACCAAGGTTCGCCTCTGGGGAGATTTGGATGCTGTGGACAGTGAATATTTAAAGAAACGTTACGAGAACGGTTACTTAGAGCGTATGACCAAGCTTACAGGTGCAGGATATAATACCTTGCCTACGGTTACCTGTTCGTTCTAAGGAGCTAAGGTGGTCTGCCTATTGCGGATACAATTTAAAATCAAGGTGAAAAACGGGCCAACGCTAAGCTGTAAATGCAGCTTAGCGTTGGCCCAATCCAATCCGGTCTATTCAAAAAGTAAGATATAATTGTAATATATTTTGCAGAAAACTAATTAAAATTGACTGTAAATTATTTTTATATGCAACAATTTATTTAGTCAATATTGATAGTGTTTCTTTGCGTGTAATGTATAAATAGAAACGGTTTTTACGCGTGTATGGGAAACATTACCGGATAATATTGTAAATTTTACTCATCAGTGCTGACACCTATAAACTCTACGCTGTCAAGGTAGTAGGCACCTTGAGTTGTATCACCGAGAATACTCATGGCATTAATTCTAACAGTATTTAACAACTCGCCTTCGTTGCAGTTAGCAGAGAGCTGTGTAGTGTCGAAGGTAACCTTATAAGTATTGCCTTCTACCAATTCATATGCAGCTGTAATATTTAATTTTACAGTCGTATAATTATCGGAATAACACAGTAATCTTGCTGTGTTCGGAATAACACCGTCCCCAACCTGAATAGTAGCCACGATAGTGCTGACCTTAGCTGGATCAAGGCCTAAAGCGGTTGGAGATTTCCAACCTGCGTTGGTATCGGTGGAATTTGTAAAATCCATACAAATCATTCCATCTGT
>JAFTXF010000080.1 GCA_017461685.1 Lachnospiraceae bacterium | reverse complement strand
TATATTATGCCTGCGGCATAATGCTCCGGAATCTTCGATTCTATCGCTAACTTATCAGGTGAAAGTACGCAAGCGTCCTTTCCTGCTGATAAGTTATATTATACCAAATTTACCACCTCTTGCAATAGTAAATATTCGAAGGTTTGTGTCAAGTGTTCGTTGGCAACTTTCCGCTTTATTTTTCTTCTGATATTCTGTCTATTTTTTTGTACACCAAATAAACCCTGATCCGGGCAATAATGATTAATTACATAACGCTTTCTTAAATGCTTTTCTTGATGCAGTCTGCATCGCCTCCAGCAATGGCATATGGGCTCTTATTACATCCACATATGGATTACCCTTTCCGTCTTTCTTCGGTGCCTTCGCTGCACTTAATGTTTCTACGATTTCTTGCATCTGCAGCGTAAATATCAGCCCATCCGTATATCGTTCTATCGTTTCAATCAGCTCCTTGTTTTCCTTGCGGTATAAAGCCTTTGCTAGGTTGTTGGCTCCTTTTACTGACCAACGCATTCTGCGGTTCTTCATTCGCAGTGTAATCACGGTACAATTCTGGTTTTCCTGAACACCCATTCCTTTATATATGACTCCTTCTGGAGCTTCCGGAATCTTTTTTCCCTGCTTGTCATAAGGCAACAGGCCTTCTTTATTATTATTCAGGTATTTATATAGTTCCCTGGCTTTTTTGCTCTTGTTATCCTTCTCATCCGGGCTCTCCACACTTGTTGCGTACGTCTCTATATATTCCAACATTTCATCCGTTTTCTCTGCTTCAAGGAGCCTACGGATTTCCTCCTGAGCTGCTTTGTCGCTGATTTTTCGTAGAACCTCTTGGTAAATATGGTATCGATCCAACTGAAATATAACTTCCGGATCATACGGTTCCTTTATCCAGCCGCCACCATCTCCGTTCAGGATCCGCTGACCTATCTCGTCTGCATCATATTTCTTTCGGATACAGGCTTCTCGCTTCTCATGGAAATCGCTGCTTTTTTCCATCCCGGCCAGCATTGTCTTGGCTATCAGCGTGCTGCGGTTCTGCTTTTCTTTTTCTTCATCCCAGCCCTCGTACATGGTGAAAACCTTCATTTCTTGCTTCTTCATCTTTTTGTGGTTTTTGTCCTGCATATGAAGCCATACGCCGTCCATCTCCTCAAAAAGCACCGGTATTTCCTTCGTCCCTTCCGACTGGTCTGCATTCATCTGCTTTACCGCATGGTCTTCCTCCTCGCTGATCCGTTCACCCAGACGCTGCATCATATTCCATGCGCCGCCTGCACTGATGCTCTGACCACATGTACTGCTGATTGCTTCTGCGGCAACACGGTAGGGTGACTCTGTTACTGTCATGGCGATCTTTTCAGCCAGATTCGTGGATATCAGCCCTATTTTATCCATCTGCATGGCTTCATCGAGCAGATAAACATATGCCTTTTCACCATCCTCCAGACTTGTCCGGTATACCCTGCGCCAGTATTCCACTTCTCCATAGACCGTCTTGATGCTGGTCTTGCGGCCTCCCTTATCCCGATACTGCTTGGTGTCTCTGGATGCTGCAAGCTCATCATCATAGGACTCCAGGATTATCCGTGTGATCTCGCATCCAAGTTCACACACATATTTAAAAACTTTTTGCTCCAACTCCTTGAAAGATATCAGCTTTTCCTCTACAATAGTATTCATCATACAGTCTCCTTTACGTGTTTTTCTCGACAATTAACATCATAAAGAAAAACTGTATGATTGGGAAGTAGGGATTTTCTCTGCTTCCCTTTTATTGTTTTTGCCAATTAAAATTATACACTAACTTCATTTGACTGATTCTTTCAATATTCATTTAATTGATTATTCCAAATCTATGCCCTAGTCACCCGGCTTATTTGGTCACAATTTCCTGCAGGCTGCTTGCCAATCCTGCAATCCCCTGGATTTCGGAAGGAATGATAATCTTGGTAGCCTGGCCGTCTGCTGCCTTTTCAAAAGCTTCCAGACTCTTTAAGCGAAGAACCGCTTCGTCTGCGCCTGCTTCCTTCAACATACGTAAGCCCTCAGCCTTAGCACTCTGAACCTTTAAGATAGCCTCAGCCTGACCTTCTGCTTCACGAATGCGCTTTTCTTTTTCTGCTTCTGCACGAAGAATAGCAGCTTCTTTTTCAGCCTCCGCCTTTAAGATAGAAGACTGCTTTTCACCTTCCGCCTGAAGGATGCTTGCCTTCTTCTCACCTTCTGCGCGGGTAACTGCTTCACGGCGCTCACGCTCTGCCTTCATCTGCTTCTCCATTGCATTCTGGATTTCTGCAGGAGGGATAATGTTCTTTAACTCTACACGATTTACCTTGATGCCCCATGGGTCTGTTGCAACGTCTAATGCAGCACGCATCTTGGTATTAATGATTTCACGGCTGGTAAGGGTCTGGTCTAATTCCATTTCACCGATTACGTTACGAAGGGTAGTTGCAGTCAAATTTTCAATAGCCATCAACGGATTTTCCACACCGTAAGCAAAAAGCTTCGGGTCGGTAATCTGGAAGAATACCACCGTATCGATACGCATGGTTACATTATCCTTGGTAATAACCGGCTGCGGTGCAAAATCCACAACCTGTTCCTTTAAGGTAACTCTTCTGGCTACTCTGTCAATAAAAGGTACCAAGAACTTTACACCTACACTCCATGTGCCCTGATAAGCACCCAGACGCTCTACTACATAAGCCTGCGCCTGTGGAACAATCTTGATACAAGATGCTGCAATAATTAAAATAAGAACTAAAACAATAATAAACGGTATCATAATCTACATCCTTTCTTTACAAATATGATTGTCTGACTTAGTTACTCTTTTTCGACGATCAACTTTACACCTCTGATTTCACGAATAACTACCATGGCACCTTCTTCGTAAATCACACCTTCCTCCACGCTGCGGGCAGTCCATTCCTGCCCCGCCACAGTTACCTGACCTGTCGCATGAATATTGGAAATCGCCTCTGTTACAATGCCTTTCCGGCCAATCAGTCCGTCTGCATTGGTCTTTACACGGTTCTGATTAAAAAACGTAACCGCCAGATTTCTGACGCAGAACAATGTAAGCAGCCCCACCAGCGCAAACACGATGATCTGTAACCAGAGCGGACCTCCCACGGCTGCCACTGCCAGCGCAACCAATGCACCCAGTGCAAACCATATCGATGTAAGTCCCATGGTGGCCAATTCAAAGATGACAAATATGATCATCACGATTAACCAAAAATATACCGGTGATATCATCTCTCCGCCCCCTTTCTTTGAGTCACCTCTATCATACTATAAAAAAATTGTAGTTGCAATTCCTTTTTGTGCACATTATATTCTGTTAATGTGCAGTTTCGATTTTACTGTATGCCCACCGCCTTATTGTGCTGCCGTTTGTCCTTCGCCCTCTGCCTTCAGCGTCTTCACACCCCAGATAAAATAGATGATATGGAATGCCCAGACACACGCGAGAACGGTTCTTCCGACCGGCACATTTCGCATCATAAAAAATCCAAAGGACATCAATGCAGTCACCGTAATCATAATACGGATTTTGGTAGCTACTGTCATGCCCCGGCCCTGTATGTAGCTTTCCAGATTATTTTTATAAAGCCCGGTACCGGTAAACCAATTATGCAAGCGTTCGGAACTTCTTGCAAAACAATATGCCGCCAGCAGTAAAAACGGAAACGCCGGCAGAAGAGGCACTACCGCCCCCGCTGCACCAAGGCCTACACCGACACAACCGATTACTACGTATACTATTTTTTTCACACTCATTATAATCTACCCATCCTTCCGTGTTCCACTGAATACACTTTGTCTGCAATACCCATAGTGGATTTTCTGTGGGACACCAGTACCACTGTCTTATCTGCACGCGCTTCATGCAGTGATTTTAAAATAACCGCTTCGTTTAAACTGTCCAGATTACTGGTAGGTTCGTCTAACAGCATAAACGGTGCATCATGTAAAAAGGCTCTTGCCAGGCCGATACGCTGCCTTTCACCGCCGGATAAGGTGTCTCCCAGTTCCCCTACGGGGGTATCGTAGCCTTGAGGCAGACTCATAATAAAATCATGTACGGAAGCCTTTTTGCAGGCTGCCACAATTTCCTCCTCGGTAGCATCCAGTCTGGCAATACGCAGATTGTTGCGGATGCTGTCATGGAACAGGTGGGTTTGCTGGGTGACAAAGCTCTCCATGGCTCTGAGGTTTGCAGTACTAATTTCCTCCAAAGCTGTACCGGATATCGCCACACTGCCCTGCTGCACCTTCCAGAAGCGCATCAAAAGCTTCAAAAGGGTGGATTTGCCGCTGCCGCTTCGTCCTACGATACCTACCACAGTATTCTTTGGTATCTCTACGGAAACCTCTGACAATACCACATTTTGTGCAGGCTGCGGCCGCTCCTGTGTCTGTGTCTTCCTTCTTCGTCCCAAAGCATCCTCCATGCCATTTTCAGCGGACCACATGTTACTGTCCGCAGTGCCTGCTTCACCACCGTAAGCAAAGGTCACCCTGTTTACATTGGCGCCCTCAAAGGTGATCTCCTCCTTGCCGGTAATGTCACTGACCGCCGGCGTTTCCTCCAAAATGTCCAGCACGCGGTTTCCTGCTGCAAAGGTGTTCTGTAAGGTACTGCCCAGATTTGCCAGTGCCACACACGGACCAAAGGAACTCATCAGCGCAATGGTAGGAATCAGCACGCCATCAAAGTCCAATATTCCATTCTGATAAAGTGCAGTGCAGAGAAACAGCATTGCCAGGTCAAACACCAGAATAACGGTATTGGTCACCGCCATGTTGCGGCCCGTTACTTTCTTCATCCTGGCCTCATCTACCGCAAGTGCCTCTGTCTTTGCATTCATTTCTGCGAGACGCTTTGCGCCATTCCCGTACTGTATCGTTTCAGAAAGCCCCCGCAGACTATCCAGGACAAAGCCGCCGAGTTCCCCGGACTTGCTTCTGAATTTCATGCCGTCCTCACCGCTGATACAGGAAATGACCACAGGGATTATGGCACCCACAGTCAAATATGCCGCCAACGCCAGCACACCCAGGCTCCAGTGATAGGCTCCTACAAACAGACACAGTACACCGGAAAATAAAACCGCAATCGCCACCGGCGAAACCGTGTGGGCATAAAACACCTCTAAAAGCTCGATATCCGATGTAATCACCGAAATCAGGTTTCCCTTATCTCTTCCCTCCAGCTTGGCCGGACAAAGCCTTCTGAGGGCACGGAATACCTTGTCACGAATCAGTGCCAAAAGCTTAAAGGCAATATAATGATTGCACGCCTGCTCTGCATAACGCAAAATGCCACGCAGCAAGGCAAAAATACATACACTGATAAATATACCCGTTAGTCCGGCTGCATAATCCCCGGTACCCAGGACATTCAGTACCGCATACCCACCGAATATAGTAATAAATGCTGCACACAAATGTCCGATCAGTCCCATAAATATAGCTAACAGCATATATCCGGTCAAGGGCTTTACCAGACCGATTAACCGCATCATTACCTGAAATCCGCTTCTTCTTTTCATCTTGCGTCACCCCCTGTCATATCCTTACCTACCGGAATCCGCTTCTTGTCTCTATCTGTATGCCGTCCAGGGGCCCCGGATTCTGTATCCGGCAGGCCTGCAGACTCTTTCGCACACGCTCCTTGGGTGTACTGCTCCAGACCCTGCTGTGCCTCCCAAAGTCCGACATAAACCTGCTTTCGGGCCAGCAGCGCCTCATGGGTTCCCTGCTCTGCCACACGTCCCTTTTCCAATACATATATATTGTCAGCCTTTACTACATTTAAAAGTCGGTGAGAAATCAAAATCACAGTCTTCTCCTTTGCAAGGGCCTGGATTTCCTGCATAATATCATTTTCGCTCTCCACATCAATATTAGAGGTAGCCTCATCAAAAATATAAACCGAACTGTCATGCAAAAGTGCTCTGGCCAAAGCCAGTCTCTGGCACTGGCCGCCGGACAGATTGGATGCCTTTTCCAATAACGGGGTATCCAATCCCTTTTCACCCCGCAGGAAATCAGCCATTTTTACCCGCTCCAATACAGCCCAAAGTTCACTGTCGCAAGCATCCTCCTTGCCCATAAGCAGATTGGCTCTGACCGTACCCTTAAACAAATAACTCTGATGACTGATATATGTAATATGCTCCATCAGACTGTGTTCAGATATTTCCCCAAGGGAAACACCGCCAATCATAACCTTTCCGGTATATCCTTTATTTCGCCCCATCAAAATGCCGGAAACTGTAGACTTTCCGCAGCCCGACTCTCCTACAATGGCAGTAAAGCTTCCTGCCGGAAACTGCAAATCCATATGCTGCAGAATTTCTCTTTCAGGCTCGTAGTGGAAGCTCAAATTTTCACATACAATCGTACCATCTTTTGGACAAGCTTTCTTTGCATCCTGCGCTTCCTCCGGTAAATCCAATAAGCGAAATATTTTGTCACTGGCCGCCATGCCGTTCATGGCAATATGAAAAAAAGACCCCAACTGGCGCATCGGTATAAAAAAATCTGCGGATAACATAATAATCAACAGACAGCCTGCCAAAGTCACCTTCCCTGCACTCAGCTGTGTAACCGCCAGAATCACACCCAATGCCGCACCGCCATAGGCAATCAAATCCATGATGGTTATGGAATTCAGCTGCATGGTCAACACCTTCATCGTGATAACACGAAACTTTTCCGCTTCCGCATTCATTTCATCATTTTTAAAATCATCTGCCTGATAAATCTTTAAAGTAGTCAGGCCCTGTAAATTTTCCAGAAAAGTATCCCCCAAAGCAGTGTACTGCCCCCAATATTTGCTAAGCAGCTTTTTCGCCCAGGTCTGCACTGCCGCTATGGCTACCGGAATCATGGGTACACAAATTAACAGCACCACAGCCGACGGAACATTCACAAAACTTACATATATAAACAGGGTGAGCGGAGCAAGCATGGCATAGAAAAACTGCGGCAAGTACGCGCCGAAATAGGTTTCCAGCTGGTCCACACCTTCTACTGCCACCTGCACGACCTCAGAAGTCTTCACCTGCTCCTTGTAGGCGCTCCCCAGCCGCAAAAGCTTCCGGTAAATCTTCTCTCTCAAAGTCTTTTTCACTGCCTCTGAGGATAAATAGCCCATTCTGGCAGCGGCAATGGTACAGCCAAAACGTGCCGCCATGGCCACGATTGCAATTACCAGCGTGGCTACAATAGCCTGCCCCTCGGCCCGCCCGGCAAAAAGCTTCGCCAAAAGTCCGGTGATAGCGGTCATCATCACAATGTTTGCCACCAGGGAACACCATTGCAAAATGACATTACCTGCGATATATTTCTTGCTTTCTTTGACCGAGCCGATCAGTCTTTTATTTATCATCATATAGATACCTCTCTGTTCTAATTTTCAAAAAGGGGGGTAGTTCCGATTATATACAGATCACATAATTTCCTCAGTATTTCCTATGCCCCAAAGGTTAGTTTAAACTAACCACCATCCCAAAATGAAGTCGCATTCGATTAGCTGCGACTAACTTTTTGAAGTATAACATATTCTTGCTTTATTTGTCAACAAATAATCCCGGAAGTCATAGCTCCCGGGATTATCTTAGCTCTATTTACTTTTAATAAAATACATGATTGCCAATCACAATGCCTTCTCTTGTTCCGTTATTTCTACGGAAGTACAGGCAATCGCCTACATTAGTATAGCCGCCCAAAGCTTCCACCGCTGCATCCACGCAGCTCTGGGGAATCTTACCGCTTGCCATTACACGATCCACCTTGCCGCTCATAGCAGGTGTAAACTGACCGGACGCATAAATAACGCCCTGCAGTGTATCCTGATAAGAAGCAC